>CAMPHP010000431.1 GCA_946885925.1 uncultured Litorilinea sp. | reverse complement strand
AACAGGAGGTTTTTATATTCGAGTCACTCCCTAAATGTGGAATGACCCATGTTTATGTTCGGTGTGCAGATGGAGAGTGGTGGTGCTTTATGTCTCTCTATCTACATGTCTCTCTATCTACACGGACTCCACGGGTTAGAAGCCTGAGGCGGTTAGCTCTACATCGGCGTACTGCCACGCTTCTTCGAATTGTGCTTGTACAGCCGCGGCTTCTTCGTTTTTGCCCTGGGCTTCGAGTGCCTGTGTCAAGCCGTAGAGCGACCAGCCGTTTAGCGGGTACTGTTCCAGGTCTGTGCGGTAGACTGCTTCGGCATCCTCTGCACGACCTGCTTCGAGCAGCACTGCGCCGAGCGTCTGGCGCACCGGATAGTACCAGGAAGGTGGCTCAATATAGGGCAGGCTATCTTGAATTGCGACGGCGGCTTCCAATTCTGCCACCGCTGTATCATAGTCCCCTTGTGCCGCAGCGATCTCACCCGCAAGAATCCCGGATGCGATCTTGAGAATCTGCTCGGCAGTAGCGAATGAAGGAAGGCCAAATGTCGCCATTTCGGGCCGACCTGCACGTTCTTGCACCTCTGCCAATGCCTGCTGTGCCTCTTCCAACTCGTTTGTGCGGAGCAGTGCCATACCACGGGCGAAGTGCCACATACCAGTAGCAAGTTGCAGATTGTCCGTTGGTGCTGGCTCTGCCAGGATCTCATCCCACTTACCAAAGCGCACTAAAGCATAGTAGAGCATGGGTCGGAAGTCTTCCAGCGGGGGCACTGCACGATAGGCTTCTTCAGGGATCTTGCTCACCAGCCTGCTTGCAGCGTCAATCGCATTGCTGCTGTTGCCGAGCATCTGCGCTGCGGCAAAAAGGAAGTGAATGTTGTGCGGGTAGTAGGCCAGGGAATAGAAGGTGCCTTGGTCTGGTGTACCGCCCACTGTATTCTCGTCTGCATTGTGCGCTTGGATATTGATACGATAGGCATCTTGGTAACGACCTACACGCCAGTAAGTATGGGCTGGCATGTGAACTAAATGGCCTGCACCTGGCACTAAGGTTTCCAATCGCTCGGCGCTAGCAAGGGCGAGCCCAGGATTGTCCGATGCTTCAGTGGCGTGAATGTAGTAGTGATTGGCAGCGGGATGGTCTGGATTGCGCTCTAGCACAGATTCCAAGGCTGCAAGGATCTCAATCGTGGCTTCACGCGGCTGACCTTCTTCATCCCAATAGTTCCACGGGATGGTGTCCATTAACGCCTCGGCGTAAATTGTGGCTGCATCCAGATCTTCTGGATAGGCGTTCATCACCTCGCGCATAGTATCGGCAAAGGCGAGATCCAACGGCGCACGGTCATCCACTGGCTCGGGGGCATAGCGGGCTGCCAGAGCGGTGATGTATGCCTGTTCCTTGGGCGATGCGTTGGGCGCGAGTTCCTGCGCCTTTTGGAGTGCCGCCCAGGCATCGGGGACCACAGCGTTGTCCATCGGCAAGTTGATATTTGGCCCTAGTGCCCAAGCAATGCCCCAGTAGCACATTGCACAATTGGCGTCATACTTGAGCGCTTCCTTGAAGGAGGCAACCGCCAACTCATGGTTAAAGGCGTAGGAAAGGATTAACCCCTGGTCAAAATATTTCTGCGTCATCTCATTGTCAGTCGTAATGGCGTGGTGGTAATCCCCAAGATTATCCATCAGGATCAACTCGTCACCTGTCATTGCCTGCTCGCTGCTGTGAGCCTCTTCCCCATGAGCATGATCCCCTGCTTCATGGCTGTGTGCCCTGGTTGCTTCTCCTGTGGCTTCTTCTTGAGGAATGGGGGTTACCTCGGCTACGACGGAGACTTGCCCTGTTCCTTCCGCTGTTGGCATGGTGACAGGCTGGCAAGCTGCCAGTGCCATCACTGCCACGGCCAAAGCCGAGCCTAGAAAGTGTAGTCTGTGCTTCATTTGTCTTTCTCCCTTAGTGAATTCGTTCTGAGAATTCGTTCCGAACTTTCGTGAATGTTTTTGCTTACGTGCTACTGCAAGGCAAGGCCAGTAACTTGAATGGCGGCAACCGTGTTGTAAACTGCTCGCCCTTATACTATGCGAGGCATCGCATTCGATCACCTGCCAAAGGTTAGGCCTTGGGTTGGTTTTGGGATGGGCGGGTTGAGTTGGAAAGAAGAAAAGTTGGGTTGGGGGTTTAGTGAAGAATTCGAGAATCGGATGCAAGGATCATCTATAATCAAACAAATTGGATTTTTGTATCGCGCTAGCTTGATTTTTTGCCCTAGTTCGACTATAATAGCTGAGCGAAAGTTGCTGCCCGGTCTAACCGTTGATGGGATGGCCGGGCAGTTTTGTGTGTAGGGGGAGTAGAGCAGAACTTATGGCAGCAGAATTTATGGCTGAGCTTACGATGACTGAACCTCAAACGACGGATGCGGGTACCTTCATGACCCGCGATGATATTCGTAATATTGCAATCATCGCCCACGTTGATCACGGCAAGACGACCCTGGTGGATGGGATGTTGCGCCAGACCAATGTCTTTCGCGCCAACCAGCAGATGGCCGAACGGGTACTGGACTCCAATGACCTTGAGCGTGAGCGCGGTATTACCATTCTGGCAAAGAACACGGGCATTGTCTATAAGGGTATGACGATCAATATCGTTGATACGCCAGGCCATGCCGACTTCGGCGGTGAGGTGGAACGCGTGCTCAACATGGTGGATGGGGTGCTGCTGTTGGTGGATGCAGTGGAAGGCCCGATGCCCCAGACACGCTTCGTTTTACGCAAGGCATTGGAAAAGGGCTTGAAGGCCATTGTGGTAATCAACAAGGTAGATCGCCCAGCGGCTCGCGTAGATTATGCCGTTAATGCCACCTTTGATCTTTTTATCGACTTGGGTGCAAGCGAAGAGCAGGCGGATTTCCAGGTAGTCTATACAATTGGTCTGGACGCTCGTGCAGGCTATGCACCGGATGCGCTAGCCAATGACTTGGAGCCGCTCTTTGAAACCATTGTCAATTTCTTGCCCGGTCCCAAGGTG
Source organism: uncultured Litorilinea sp. (assembly GCA_946885925.1). The sequence goes on along the minus strand of CAMPHP010000431.1, from coordinate 1,380 downwards.
CGCGTGGATGGCCCGCTGCAACTGCTGGTAACAACCTTGGATCACAGCGCCTATGTGGGTAAGATTGCCATTGGTCGCCTGACCAGCGGCACGCTACGCAGTGGGCAAAACGTGGTACAAATAACGCCCGACGGCAAAAGTATTCCCGGCAAGATCAGCCAGGTCTATCTCTTCCGCGACTTGAAGCGTACCGAGGTAGATAGTGCTGAAGCCGGTAACATTGTGGCTGTTGCCGGGATTGCCGAGGTGGGGATTGGCGATACCCTCACCGACCCGAACAACCCACAGCCATTGCCACCCATTTCGGTGGAAGAGCCGACGGTGCGTATGACGTTTAGCGTCAATGACAGCCCGTTTGCTGGCCGCGAAGGGCAGTATTTGACCAGCCGCCACTTGCGCGCCCGTCTCTTTCAAGAGTTGGAGCGCAATGTCGCTATGCGCGTTGAGGAGACTGACACCCCCAATAGCTACCTTGTATCGGGGCGTGGCGAGTTGCACTTGGCAATCCTCATCGAGACCATGCGTCGTGAAGGGTATGAGTTTTCTGTGAGTCGCCCGGAGGTTATCTTCCGCGAGACGGAGGAAGGCCGACAAGAACCAATGGAGCAGCTTTACTTGGAGGTTGCCGGTGACTACTTGGGTATTGTCACTGAGATGATGGGGGCGCGCCGCGGGCAGTTGCAGGGAATTCGCTATGGAGATGATGGCACGGTCTATTGTGAATTTATTGTGCCGACGCGTGGGATGTTGGGCTTCCGCCAACCTTTCCTGACTGCCACTCGTGGCACTGGCATTTACCATACGCTCTTTCATGGCTATGCGCCTTATTTGGGCGATTTTGATGCTGCGCCTCATGGCTCGTTGGTGGCGTTGGAAACAGGCGCTGTTACCTCGTATGCCATTAAGGATTTGACGCAGCGCGGCACCTTTTTTGTCCAACCTGGTGATGAGGTCTATGCTGGTCAGGTAGTGGGGCAGAATATCCGCGACGAAGACTTGGTGTTGAATATCTGTAAGGCCAAGCAACTGACCAACTTCCGTGATAAGCCCAAGCAGGATGATGCGGGTCTCAGTGGCGTGCGCCAACTTTCGTTGGATGATGCGATTGAATATTTGGCTGATGACGACTTGCTGGAGGTAACGCCAGTGGCGCTGCGTATCCGCAAGCGGGAACTGCGCCACGATATTCGCATGCGCGAGGTCAAGCGAGCCAAGCAGGGGAAGTAAGAGGGCGGTTTGCGCGTTGTTATGCGGGTGACAGGGCACGTGTGTCTGTCATTCCGGTCTCCCCTGTAAGGGTAGGAATCTCTCTGGGGGCGCGCAGAGCAGAGAGACCCCTACGGGGTGACAGAGCAGCGCGTCCGTCATGCCGCAGGCATC
>CAMPHP010000430.1 GCA_946885925.1 uncultured Litorilinea sp. | reverse complement strand
CGCCCACGATTTTGATGTCTCGCTGCTCGACATGTCCGATGACTACTACATGCTGGCACTGCAAGGCCCCAGGGCCGAAGCAATCCTTCAGCCACATACAGGTCACGACCTCAGCGCGCTTGCCACGCGCTATGCGCTAGAGACCACCATCCTCGGTCATCCCAGTGTTGTTGCCCGCACAGGCTACACGGGAGAGGACGGTTTTGAGATCTACGTACCCCAAGCGGCTGCTCCTGAGATCTGGGAAACATTGCTGGAAAGCGGCAAAGAGCAAGGGCTACTCCCCTGTGGACTCGCCGCGCGCGACAGCTTGCGTTTTGAAGCCTGCATGCCCCTCTATGGACATGAGATCGACGCCAACACCAACCCGCTTGAAGCTCGCCTGGGCTGGACAATCTCCTGGGATAAAGAATTCATCGGTCGCGAGGCCTTGCTTAAAGTCAAGCTCGAACAGCCCCAGCGACTGCTGGTTGGCTTTGAAATGCTCGACCGCGCTGTCCCCCGCGAGCACTATCCAATCGCCATCAACAACCGAGTCGTGGGGCATGTCACCACGGGTATGAAAAGCCCCACACTAGATAAATTCCTAGGTCTGGGCTATGTTCCTCGACAATTTAGTGCGCTAGGTACCGAGATTGAAATCATCGTGCGCGATGTGCCCAAGCGTGCCAAGATCGTCAAGCGTCCCTTCTACAAGCCGCGTTACAAGGAATAGCAGTCACACATGCGATGCGATGCAAGCCACAAGCTTGCACCACAAACTATCTTGCATGACAATGTTGCCGACAGAACTTATTGCCTGGATCACATTCGACCTAGAGGAGTTAAGCGATGGCTAATTATAAAGTGGACGCCAATGCCAAATATACCAAGACCCACGAATGGGTACGTATCGAAGATGGCGTGGCGGTTGTTGGGATCACCGACGCAGCCCAAGATATGCTTAGCGATGTAGTCTATGTAGATTTGCCAGAAGAAGGCACTACCGTAACAGCCGGTCAAGAAGTTGCCACGGTTGAATCAGTCAAGGCAGCCGAAGACATTATTGCGCCGGTTAGCGGCGTCATTGTCGAAGTTAACCGTGCCCTCGAATCCACGCCAGAAATTGTCAACGAGCGTCCCTATGCCGCTTGGTTCTTCAAAATCAAACCAACTGAGAAGTTGGACCAGGAATTGGCCGCACTCATGTCGCCTTCTGAATATGAAAAGTTCGTGGCGGAATCAGAGCACTAAATTCGCCCTCGTGAGCAAACTCCAGTGCCAGCCGCCGCCCGCTTGGAGGTGGCGGCTGATTTTTCTCCTCTTTTGTGTGTTTCTCACGAGCGGCTGCAGCGAGCTTCGCCAACGCGCCGTAGCACTCTGGCCTTTTGGTAACGCCGCGACGGCAACTCCGTCTGCTGCCAACCCCATCTCGCTTCTAGGTTGGGCGGGCACAGACGCTGAAAACGCTCATCTTCAACAAGCCATTCTGACCTTCGAAGGGACGCACACCAACTGGCGTGTAGCGGGCCTACTCGTTCCTGACTATACAACCGCGCTAGAAGAAGAACTAGCCTCAGCCAATCCACCCGATATCTTTCTGGCCTACAGCCACCAGTTAGCAGATCTTGTAGCCGAGGGCCATCTGTTACCCATCCCCCAAAGCTATCCTGTTGCCAATGCTATCGCACCCAACTTGGTGAATGGCCTTCAAGTCGATGGGCAAAATTACTGCTTCCCGCGCGATGTCTCCCTGCTCAGCCTCTTTTACAATCGTGCCGTCTTTGATCGCGTAGGAGCCGCCTATCCCCAAAGTGGTTGGAGTTGGAATGACCTGCGTGCCGCGCTGGAGGCGACCGCAGACATGAACAATGGCTATTATGGAATGGCGCTGGATTATGATCTCAGCCGTTTCTATCCCTTCCTACTCCAATCCAGCAGTGATGACGATCTATGGCAAGGCCCGGACGCCATTGCCGCCCTCGAATATTTCATGGATCTCTACAACGATGGGCTAGTCGCAGAACCAGGCACGCTCGATAGTACATGGAACGGTGAAGCCTTTGGTCGTGGGCGTGCCGCCATGACAATCGAAGGCAACTGGCTCGTCGGCTATCTCGCTTCAGAGTTTCCCGCGCTCGACTATGGCATTGTCGAGTTGCCAATCGGCTCTGCCGGTCGCGCGACCACCGCTTTTATCTCCTGCTGGGTCGTCAATGCTTCTACCAGCGATCCCACCGCCGCTCTAGAGCTAGCATCGTTCCTGACGTCCCCTCCCGTAGTCTCTACCTGGAGCTCTATCTCTGGAAATCTGCCCCCCTCCCTTGAGCAAGCCGCGACGTGGACGACCAACCACCCCGACTCAATGACCTTTGTCTCTGCCCTACCAAATGCAGTTCCGTGGACTGGCCCGGCAGGTTTTGTTGACCAAGCAGAGACGGTCAACATGGGGATGCGGATGTGGTATGATGACAACATGACTACGCCGGATCTCATTGCGCGCCTGGCAATCATGAGCCAAGATCCTCCGCTCCCCTTACCAACTGCCACACCCAGCGATTGACCATGCGCTCTGCCTGGGCTACAATCTACCTAGGACATTTTGCCGCGTACAGTCCTAATCAAATCATACGAGTCGAGAAGCTATATCGCGCAACCTATGGATTCTAGCGCCTACCTTGCTGAACTTACCCAGTTGATCCCGCCTGCCCGCCTCCTCCAGCGTGCACCACAACTTGCGCCCTACGAGTCCGACGGGCTGACTGCCTTCCGCGCGCGCCCGCTGGCAGTGGTTCTGGCGGAAAGTCAAGTGGAGGTCGTTGAGGTGGTGCGCCTCTGCCACCGCCATCAAATCCCTTTTGTGGCGCGCGGCAGCGGTACCAGCCTCTCCGGTGGCTCCTTGCCCATCGAGGGTGGGATCGTGATTGCGCTCAACCGCTTGAATCGAATTATCCATCTCGACCCAGTTGCGCGCACTGCCATCGTAGAGCCGGGTGTGGTCAACCTAGAAGTCACCCGCGCCGCTGCGGCCCACGGTCTCTACTATGCACCCGATCCCTCCAGCCAGTTGATCTGTACCATCGGCGGCAATATAGCCTTTAACTCTGGCGGTGCTCACTGCCTTAAATATGGCATGACCAGCAACCATGTCCTCGGCATCAAAGCAGTGCTGCCGGATGGCGAAGTTGTGCAGCTAGGTTCGTCCAGCCTAGAAGGTGTCGGCCCTGACCTCACTGGCTTTTTTGTGGGCTGTGAAGGACTCTTTGGCATCGCCCTAGAGATCACCCTGCGGCTGCTGCCCAAACCCGAACGTTACCGCACGGTCCTGGCATCCTATGCCAGCCTGCAAGCCGCGGGTGATGCTGTTACTGCTGTGGTCGCTTCTGGCCTCTTGCCCGGTGCGCTGGAGATTATGGATCGTCTCGCAATCCAGGCAGCCGAAGCCTCAGTCAATGCGGGCTATCCACGCAATGCCGCCGCCTTGCTTATTGTCGAGCTAGAGGGCGAGGCAGTTCAGGTCGAGCGAGAGTTTGCCCAACTACAACAACTCATCGAAACGACAGGTGCCCAAGAAATCCGCGTTGCGCAGGACGATGCAGACAGAGCACGCATTTGGAAGGGTCGCAAGGGAGCTTTCTCCGCAGTGGGCAGACTCAGCCCCGACTACATTGTCCAAGATGGTGTCGTGCCGCGCAGCAAGTTAGGAGAGGCGCTCGCTGCCATTGAGCGACTTAGCAGCCACTACAACTTGCGCGTTGCCAATGTCTTTCACGCTGGCGATGGCAACCTCCACCCCCTAATCCTCTATGATGGTCGCGAACCGGGTGCGCTACACCGGGCGGAAGCTCTGGCTGGAGAAATTTTGCAGCTCTGTATCGATCTCGGCGGCTCGATTACGGGAGAACATGGCGTAGGGATGGAAAAACGCCAGTATATGCCCGCGATGTTCACCCAGACCGACCTTGATGCCATGAGTGAACTACGCCGCGCCATTGATCCATTAGAGCTAGCCAATCGCGGCAAGATGTTTCCTGCCGATGATGCGTTGGCAGCGCCCAACCATGCACCCCATCCGCTAGAGCGAGCAGGGGTTATCAGCCGCGTATGAATCCAGAAATCGCCCTTCCCACCCACGCGCCAGCCAATGCCAACGAAGTGCAAGAACTTGTGCGCTCCACCCCCAGGTTGATCCCCCAGGGCGCGCAGACCAAATTGCCGCTGCTGGCAGCGGATGCGACACGGCTGGACATGACCCAACTTACGGGGATTACCGAATACGATCCTGGTGAATATACCTTTACCGCCTTTGCTGGGACACGCCTATCCGAAATTGCCGCGGCCTTGGCTGAACATGGACAATATATGCCCTTTGATCCGCCACTGGTCGAGGCTGGCGCTACTTTGGGCGGCACCATTGCGGCTGGACTCTCTGGCTC
>CAMPHP010000429.1 GCA_946885925.1 uncultured Litorilinea sp. | reverse complement strand
ATACAGTGGCAGAGGAAGTGGGTACATTGCGCATCATCTATGCAAGCCCCGATGCTGTACCCAACTTCGAACAAGAACCCAAATTCCAGTCGAAATCTTTTGTAAGGCTCAGCAATGCTGTGCCGGTGTCGCTCACTGTAGGACTCGCGGTGAACGAAGGGCATCTCCGGCTAGCGGGGTTGAACCTCAGCGAACTCAACATAGGTCTGGCAATGGGAGATGTCGAAATTGATCTGCGCGATGATTGGCAGCACTCCTTTGCGGTTGATATTGGTGGAGGGTTTGGCGAAACCGTTGTTTGGCTGCCGGCGGATACAGGTGTACGAGTACAGCTTGAAGATAGTGGTGAAAAAGTCTCACTGCGCGGGTTAAAGCAAAGCGGGGACTTCTATGTCAATGATGCGTTTGGCAAGACGCCGGTAACCCTTGATGTGTCAGTTGGGGGAGAGCCGGGCCAAATTCGTTTGGAAGTAGCCCGGTAAGGATTACAAAAAGGATCACATTATGGTCGGACGCATGCGGCTTAGCTGGCGATTAGTAGGAGCCACCTCCCAGGTGTTACGGCGCAATACAGATTTGTTAATCTTTCCGATTGTGGGTTTGCTTGCCTTGGGACTGGTCATCGCGCTCTGGTTTGGCACGATCCTGATGTGGGCAAACTTCCAACTCGATGTAGTGTGGGAAGCGCCTCTATGGGAAAAGATGCTGGCAGTTGTCATCTTCTACCTTTTCAGCTATTTTGTCGTTTTTAGTGCGAATACAGCCCTCGTTGGCACAGCCATGTTGCTGTTAGAAGGCAAACAGCCAACCTTGATGGATGGATGGCGCATTGCCTATGCCCACAAGTATACCATCTTCGCTTATGCCTTGCTTATGGCAACAGTGGGTCTACTCTTGCGCCTGCTTTCACGCTGGATTGGGCAAGCGGGGCGGGTTGCTGTGCCAGTGGCACAGCGCGTGCTCATTTTCGCCGGGCTAGGTTTGTCCTGGCATGTGGTGCCAGTGCTTGTCATCCCCGTCTTGATCGCTGAAGAGATCGATCCCGTTGCTGCCATTCGACGCAGCTCGCGTTTGGTGACCCAAACCTGGGGCGAGGGGGTCGTACAAAATGCCAACTTGTGGTTGATTTTTATCCTGCCGTTGGTGGTCATACTTGCCGCGGGTATAGCAACCATCATTTGGATAAGCAGAAACGTACAAGAAGTCTGGATGACAGCTGCGCTGTATATCGTTGTCATGCTTATCATCAGCATGTTCTTGATAGCGTCAGCACTGACCGATATTTTCTCGGTCGTTATTTATCGCTATACGCGGGCGATGCCCATACCGGCCTCTTTTGAGCCAGAGATGTTGAGCCATGCCTTCCGTTCGCGACCCAGCCGCATCTTGCGTTTTGTCCGCCGCATGTGGAGGTATCTGACCGGACGAGAAAAGGAGAGCACTATAGAAGGCTCGCAGCAACCAATCGAGATCGTGCAAACGCCAGCACCAGTAGACGACAGTAGCAGTAGCCGACAGTAGCAGTAGCCGACAGTAGCAGTAGCCGACAGTAGCAGTAGACGACAGTAGCGGCAGAGATTTGATCGTTCAGAGGCCGGTAGGAGGCCTAGGAGGTGGGAAGAAATCAATAAGCGTGGAACAGTGACATAGCGGGTGTTCGTGTGGGTCTTTGTCATTGAAAGGAATCCCAGGATGAAAAAGCTATGGCTAGCGTTTCTATCTGCATGGGTACTCATATTTCTATTCGCCGGAGCGGCGATGGCGCAGAGCGAAGCAGTGAATCTAGTCCCATTTTGTGGCGAACTCTCGGAGCGTGAATGTGCTATGTTAGAAAGTGTGCCCGCAACGATGGCAGAGCTTACCTCTGGCACATCCGAGAACCAAGTCGAACTCTATGTCACCGGCGGCCCTCTCAGCAGCAACAAATTATCGTTACAGATCTCCACTGCGAACTCCTTTGTGATTGAACCAGAAACCTTTGCACGTTTGCGCGAGTTAACGGCCATGTCGCCACAGGCGTTGGCGGCTGATCCAGAAGCTGCGACCGAAGCAATGCTTTTGCCTCTCACCATTGACACAGAGCAGACAACCACAGTTACCCTTTCGCCCGACTTACTGGCTATGCTTTCAGCCCGATTTGGCACCGAGATCCCTGCCGAAATCGCCTTTCACAGCCGCCTAGTGGATGGGGTAGCGTATACTCGCTTGGCCGACTATGCCGTCTTTGGCACGCAGCCGGATTGGATGCCAGAATGGATTGGTATCGAGTTGATGGCATTCGTGCCCGCCGCCATGGCGGCTGAAGTTGCCAGTGGAGAGTTCAATGTGGAAGAGGCACAGGACGCGTTGATGTCCCCTGGTGCGGCAATGGGTGCGGGTGTTATCTACCATGTCCCGGCAGAACAGGTTGCTTGGTATGCCGACTTTATGCAACTTGAGTCGCTAGGCACTATGGCTATAGATGGCGACACGGCGAATCTCTATCGTTATACCTGGAATATCCCCCGCTATCTTGGCGGTCCCCTATTTGCTCAACAGGCAGGAATCCTGGGTGCAGATGGCGAGCCGACCCCGGCATCGCGCATCTTGGCGATTGTCAGCACCATCTTACTCGATGGTCTACAAGCGGAAGTAACCCAAGCTGTTGGGGTAGATGATCCATATCTCTATGCGGTCGACATGCAAGTCACATGGGCGTTGGGGATTGCTGGCGGGCCACCGCTGGCCGAACGCCCACTTGTGGGTCTTCGTAGCACGACGATTAACCAGGATCTAAACGCAGTGGATGCGATTCCAGTGCCAGCAGGAGCTGTGGTGCCCCCGATTAGCTTGCTCATGCAGACCATGAAGATGCTCGTTCCTGCTCAAAACTAGAGTCTGTCCGTAAAGTTTGGTCAATAAAATTGATACGCGCATGGCAGACACTTGTCTGCTCGATTTGGCGCGCCTGTAGCTCGCACAGAGATTACTTATAGAGATTACTTATGTAGACCATATCCCACGTTGCATCTCTCTTTTGTACCACGACCTATGGGTAGACGCTCCATCCTTGTGTACCCTGAGAAGTACAGATCTCAGACTTAAATGCGCGGCTGTGAAGCGTTTGAAAGTTGACTTGCTGAGTACAAAGGTACTCATGTTGCAGTGCTGGGGAATCGCAGGTTTATGGAGGACATTGATCATGGACGCACAACAAAGATGGCAAGACAGTGAAGAGCGTGGCAGGCAGTTCGAGAATGTCTCCGAGCACGATGATCGAGCCCCCTATCGAGAGAGAGATGGAGGGCAACGAGGCGAATGGCAGCAAGGTGAATGGCAGCAAGGTGAACGGCAACAGAATAGATGGCAGCAAGACGAAGACGGTGGACATGGCCTTTCGACTGCGCTTGGCTGGCTCAGCATTGGCCTCGGCCTTGCACAAATTGCACAACCTCGGCGCGTGGCACAGATGATTGGTGTCCAGGATGACAGCGACACCCGCGCTGTCATCCGCGCGGTAGGTGTGCGCGAGATAGCAACGGGTATCGGCCTCCTCGCACAGCCCCAAAATCCCGGCTGGCTCAAGGCGCGCGTAGGAGGGGATGCCATGGATCTGGCGCTTCTAGGCGCAGCACTCAACTCTGACGATGCCGAAAAAGAGAAGGTCATGATGGCAACGCTTGCCGTACTTGGCGTGTCGGCCTTGGACTTGTGGAGCCACCAGCAACTTAGTTCTAGTGATGGCGGGATGATGGCAAGTAGGTCGTGGATGCCGATGGGACGAATTGAGCAGCGACATAACGGCAGGCGACACGAGCGATGGATAGAACCTGAAGGGCGCAGCCGACAGCAGGAACACCGGAGACCACAAGGAATCCACGTCAAAAAGTCCATTACGATCAATCGTCCGCCTGAAGAGATTTATAGCTTCTGGCGCGACTTCAGGAATTTGCCACGCGTGATGAGCCATCTCGAATCAGTAGAGGTAACTGGCGACCGGGAATCACACTGGGTAGCCAAAGCACCCGCAGGCATGAAAGTCGAGTGGGATGCGATCATCACGGATGACAAGCCAAATGAGCTAATTGCTTGGCGCTCGGTCGAAGGTTCAGAGGTGCAGAATTCCGGTATCGTGCGATTTCAGCCAGCCCCTGGTGGACGAGGGACAGAGATCCAGGTGGAACTGCAATATAACCCACCTGGCGGGCGGCTCGGGGGGATGATTGCCAAGCTCTTTGGCGAAGCGCCAGAGCAGCAAATCGAAGAGGATTTGCGCCGCTTTAAACAGTTGATGGAGACGGGCGTCATCATAGAATCAGATGCTAGTATCCAGAGCAGGCATCTGGCACAGCAACCGGCGCACCCCCCGAAAGATGAGCCGATGTAGGTAGTTGAGCAGTAGATAAGACAGTAGGAGATGGAGTTACACGCGATGAAGTCATG
>CAMPHP010000428.1 GCA_946885925.1 uncultured Litorilinea sp. | reverse complement strand
TAAGAGTATGGCACAGGAGCTTGCCAAGCTGGGTGATGTTTATGTCAATGATGCCTTTGGCAGCGCCCATCGCGTCCACGCCAGTACTGCGGGCGTGGCCGAGTTTCTGCCCGCGGTGGCAGGCTTCCTGATGGAAAAAGAACTAGAGTACTTGGGGACTGCGTTGGAGAATCCCGAACATCCCTTTGTCGCCATTATGGGTGGGGCCAAGATTAGTGACAAGATTGGTGTCATCGAGGCACTGCTGGAGAAGGTAGACACCATTCTCATTGGTGGTGGTATGGCAAATACCTTCTTAGTGGCAGAAGGTTATCCTATGGGAAAGGGCTTAGTCGAGACGGACGCGCTCGACACAGCGGCTCATTTGATGGAAATAGGGGCAGAGATTATTCAACTGCCCGTTGATCTGCGTGTCGCCACTGAATTTGCGGTTGACGCAGAAAACAAGGTTGTCGCAATTACCGATGTCCCAGCCGATTGGATACCGCTCGACATTGGCCCTGCCACGATTGCCCACTATGCCAACCGGCTGTCAGGGGCAGAGACAGTACTCTGGAATGGGCCGATGGGTGTATTCGAATTCCCCGTCTTCGCCCAAGGCACCGCCGCCATTGCCGAGATCTTGGCGAGTCTGCGCGACGCCACCACCATCATCGGCGGCGGTGATAGCGCAGCGGCTGTACGTCAAGCCGGGGTAGAAGATAAGATGAGCCATATCAGTACCGGCGGCGGGGCAACATTGGAATTCCTTGAGGGCAAAGAACTCCCCGGCGTGGCAGCCTTAGACGATCGCGAATAGGAGAGCCATGAATTTTCTCAAACGTCTTGCCTCTCTCTTTACAGGTGGAGGGGGAGGCGCTAGCAATAAACGCTATCTAACCATCTATGTCTTGAGCCAGCGCTGTAACGAACCCTTAAGCGGGCAAGTGGATTTGCTCAACGAATTGAGCAAACCCGATGAAGGGGAATATGCCTACTACACACGTAAAGTGTTGCACACGACCGGCGAACGCCGCTGCTTTGCCCAAGTTGAGGTCGAGCTTTACTTCAACCAAGGTAAGCAAGTTGTCCATCATCAAATAACGGGTGGGCGCTGGTTAACCGCCGGCGAATACACAGCCGAGTTGGAGCGCTTTAACGCGCCACCGGAAGAAGAGCCAGCCAGCGATTCGGCGTCTGTCTCTACCCCATCCACGCCTACTTCATCCACACCAACTACACCCCAGACAAATCCTGAGGAGAGCGATCATGCGTAAGCCGATGATGGCGGGTAACTGGAAGATGAACAAAACCCTGTCAGAATCTGTGGTGCTGGCCCAGGCCATCCGCGACGCAGTGGCAGAGATTGCCAGCGTCGATCGGGTCATCTGTCCCTCTTTTGTGGCACTTTCTGCTGTACACGGCACAATTCAAGGCAGCAGCATCGCCCTGGGAGCGCAAAATGTGCACTGGGCGGACAGCGGAGCCTACACTGGCGAAATCAGCGCCCCCATGCTCAAGGGGCTGGCAGGCTATGTGATCATCGGCCACAGCGAACGGCGTCAATATTTTGCTGAAACTGATGAGACTGTCAATAAAAAAGTACATGCCGCGCTTACGCACGGTATCATCCCCATTGTCTGTGTGGGCGAAACGCTGGCACAAAATGAAGCCGGAGAAACCCATGCCGTGGTCGGCTTACAGGTGCAAGCCGCGCTTGAGGGTGTGGATGGCAACCAGCTTCAACAAGTCGTTATTGCCTATGAGCCAATTTGGGCCATTGGCACGGGCAAGGCTGCCACCGCAGAACAAGCCCAGGTCACTTGTGGCGAAACTGTACGAGGGACGGTGGCAGCGCTCTATGGCGATGCAATCGCTCAGACTGTCCGCATCCTCTATGGCGGCAGCACCAACGCCAAGAACATTAGCGAGATCATGCAGCAGCCCGATATTGATGGTGCGCTCATCGGTGGCGCATCGCTCAAAGCCGATGAGTACAGCGCAATGGTTCAAAAAACGGCTGAACTCTACCAATAGCTTGGTACAAATTTGGTGCAAAATAGAATATATCTCAACCAGCCATCCCGCTTCACTTTGACGCAATCCCCCCTGCATGGTATTCTGCGGAGGTCTTTCAATGTCTTCGGCTGCTGACAACTTGTTGGCATCATATGCAACCATGAACTCATGACCTCATCGACTCTACGCGTTCTTGTTGCGCCCATGTTGGCGCTGGCTGCTCTGCTTTTGCTCACATGGCCCATCTGGCGTTGGCTCTGGGGCGAGTGGATGGGCAACGAATATTACAGTCACGGCATCCTCATCCCACCCGTCTCCCTCTACCTAATCTACCAACGCTTCCGCAATGACAAAGCAATGCAGTGGTCGCCTGGACAAGGTAGCAATTGGGGTCTTCTGGTAATCGCCACCGGCCTGGCACTTTATCTCTGGTTCTTTAACCAACGTGCCTTCTATCTCGCTGCCTTTGCAACGATTGTCATGATTGGGGGCTTGATCTGGACCTTTGGCGGCAACACTGTTGCACGACGGCTGATTTTCCCAGTGGCCTATCTGGCGTTGATGGTGCCACTCCCCTTTGTGGATCGCTATACCCTCCCGCTTGCCATGTTTACGGGAGTTTGCTCTGGCAATCTGGTACGCTTTTTGGGGCTGGATGTGGAGATTATTGGCAATGCTGTTAAGCTGCCCAACGCCGACCTGGTGATTGGTGCTCAGTGCAGCGGGGTAAATTCGCTGATCGCGCTCACTGCACTCATGGTGCTGGCAGCGTATCTCGTCAAAGGTCCTATGCTGGGACGCATTACCCTGGTCTTGCTCTCTGCACCGCTGGCAATCCTGGGGAACATTCTGCGAGTAGCATCGCTGCTCTTTATTGCCAGGGCATGGGGCGCGCAAGCCGGATTCGTCTTCTACCATGACTATTCAGGTATCGGCTTTTTTGTGATTGTGTTGGCCTTGATGCTCCCTTTGACGCGGCTGTTGCGTGTTGACAACTTGCGCCCGGAAGTCATCTAGGCTGTTTTAGGCAAATAACTATGGGTCCAACCGATTCTAAGCCAAAGTTCACACAACTCGCCTTCACGCCACGCACGCTGACAACAGGGTTGTTGTTGATCGTAGGTGTGTTGGTCGCCTATAGCCCGCAATTCGCCCCAAGCCTTTGGGGCCGTATGCAATCCCCAGCAGATACCCTGACTTACATTGCTGATTTAGACTACTGGCAGCGCACTGACCGCGAGATTCAGGTGGTCGCTAATGCGCGCTTTGACCTGGATGCTGAACTCACCAATGTGCCGCTGACCCTGGGTGATTGGCAGGGTGAAGAAGTCCCAGAGAGCAATCAGGAAGTGATTATCCTCTTGGACCCGGAACAGTATGTCCAGCGTCTCTATAAGAACAGCAATGGACAATACATGTGGTTGAGCATGATCGGCGGACGCAGTTCCCAGCCCTTTCATGCACCGGACATCTGCTATGACGCCGATGGTTGGCAGTATAACCTAAGTTCCAAGGCAATTCCGCTGGAAGATGGTGGCGAGGTTCATGGCCTGTGGATGGAGGCGAACAAGGTTTTCCCAGGACAAAGCGAAGAGACCGAACACATCGTCTTCTATTTCTATCTCTTCCCCAACCAGGGACGTGAGTTAAAAGATGGCATTGTTCTCTTTAAGCTAACCTCGTCACGCTATGGCTCCACAGAAGAAACCTTAAAGCTCCATACCGATTTCGTGCGCCAGCTATTCAAGCGCGCCCAAGCGCCGGGTGTATAACCCACACCTGCGCTCGCTTGAATAGCATCGCTTCAATGGCATTGCGTCGCTAGCAATCGCATTTACAACAACCGTGCTGACTTACCCTATGCGCCGACAATTCTTCTATTTCTTGCCTCTACTACTTATTATGCTGCTCCTCGTGGGCTGTAGTGGTGCCACACCCACACCAGAGCCTGCACAAGCGGCTTTAGGCGGCTCCTGTACGTTACCCGCTACTGCCGACGCAGAAAGTGCCATTCGCGCCCTGCTTGATGCCGAGGGTGAGCTTGTCGTAGCACAAACGATTGACCCGCTCATGCAACTTTGGGTAGAGGAGGGGCGTGTGGTAGATGCCAAGAACACGCCGGACAATGCCGATGATGACCAGGTATGGGAAGGCAAGGATGCCATCCGCCACCGCTATGTGCGTACAGTCTTCCCCGGCGCGCCAACGCTGGTTGACCACGGCGACCAGGTGATTACCATTGAAGGCGACCACGCAACGGTCGAGTCCACCACTACGATCGGTAGCGAGGTCGCCCCCGCTGGTGATCGTTGGGAGGTACTCAACCGCGATGGCTGCTGGTATCTAGCAAGCCTCACTTATAACCTGGAACCGGCCCCCTAGCCGAGAAGGCTTTATGGTTGACCTCGCCACAACGCTGCCGCCA
>CAMPHP010000427.1 GCA_946885925.1 uncultured Litorilinea sp. | reverse complement strand
AGGTAACTCTGTGCAGGTAACTCTGTGCAGGTAACCCTGTGTAGGTATTAATTGCGATCTATTCACACCCTATTCACATCCAACCGTACGATAGAGGAAGAAGATGACACGCAAACTGAAGCTAGCTTTGATCGGCCTGGGTAGGCGCGGACGTGGCTCACATCTGCCTGTTTACCCCAAACTAAAGGATGTCTTTGAATTTGTAGCCGTCTGCGACAAAGACGAAACGGCCCTCCAAGAAGTAGCGAAAGAGCACGGTGTCAACGCCTATACCCGTGTGCAGGATATGGTGCAACATGAGGATTTGGACGTGGTGGACGTGGTTGTCCCAGGTGACGCCCACCATCCAATCTGCTGTTATTTGGCGGATGCTGGAATCAACATGATTGTGGAGACGCCGATTGCCCCCACCCGGCCAATGGCTGACCTCATCATCGAAGCCGCAGAGCGCAATGGGGTGAAGCTTGAGGTGGCAGAGAATTATCATCGTACGGCGATGGCTCGTTTCCAGACCAAGGTGATCGAATCGGGTGTGATTGGTGAGGTAGGGCGCATCTACAGAATTTTCTACGAGGGCGGCTATCACGGCATGAGCATGCTGCGATTGCTTGCCGGAAGTGAGCCGAAATCTATTTTGGGGATCACCCACGTCACACCCGTTGTGCCTGTCATTGACCGCATGAAGCGCCGCCATACTGAGGAACGCTGGGTAAGTAGCTTTCTAGAGTTTGAGAATGGCGTTGCCGCAACCATGATCTATTCGAATGTGATCCATGCCCGTTCCCTGGGTCGCAAAGCCACAGGCATTTCGCAGATCGACGGCACGACTGGCGCAATTGTAGACAACACGGTCTATTACACAGCGCCCGCTGATTATGAGAATGGCGCGGTTGCTACCGCCTATGAGCCTCAGATATCGTCCATTGAGGTAGATGGTAAGCAGATCCTTGACAAGATCTCGCTTGAACTCCCTGAACAGACAATTACGTGGCAGAACCCCTATGCTGAGCTTGGCATTGGTGAAAATAATGGCCGCGGTATAGACATGGCTGACCAGCTTATGAGTATTGCCAATGCCGTTCTAAATAACACTGCGCCGACCTATGGCGCACAGGCAGGTAGGCTCGACCAAGAGATGTCCCTGGCTGCCTCCGAATCTGCCCTTATGAACAAACAATGCTTAAACTTTCCGTTGAACTCTCCTTCCAAGGCGGAAGAGCAACTCCATGCTCGATTCAAAGAGTCATATGGTCATGCCTATTCGGACATTGAACCGCTGCTCGATGTTTTCTATCCGCGACAGTAATCCACCACTAGCAAGAGCTAAAAACGATCATGAGTACGCTCTATTTCGAGAAGATCTCCAAGCTCGACCGGGTGGCTGAACCTGTTTCGGTGAGCATTCCCCTAGGGCGGGGCCGCTTGACTTCTTCCCAACGGCTGACCATCTGCGATGGCGACCGCATGCTGCCCACGCACCAGCGCGTGCTGGCGCGCTGGGATGATGAGAGTGTCAAGTGGCTGTTGGTGCATTTCCAACCCGACTTGCCAGGAAACCGCGACAAGACGCTGCGCTTCTTTATTGAGGAGACCTCAGAAGCTCTGGAGGCCGCGCCTCCAGAGCTCAGGATCACGGTTCAGGAGACACCGGCGGGCATTGTGGTAGACACCGGCCCTTTATCCTTCACGATTCCCTATGAAGGCTTCTTGCCAATTCGGGACGTGCGACTCAATGGCAGCGCACTGTGGGGCGAATCACCGTTCCAGGGCTTTGTCCTGCGCTGTAGCGGCAAGACTGCGACGAGCGCACAAGGGCCTGTCGAGTTGACTATCGAGGAAGCCGGACCGCTGCGCGCTGTAATTTTGGTGAGCGGCAAACATCGTACTCCGGATGGTCAGAGTTTTATCGACCTGCGTGGACGGATCACAGCCTACGCTGGCAAGCCCTATATTGAGGTTGAACACCAGTTCATCCACACCGAAGAGCAGTCAGAACTGGCGCTAGAAGCAGTCCAACTTAGCTTTAGACCTGAGGCGAAAGGCACACCCCAACTGGCCCTAGGGGAGGGCTATTATCGCACTGCTATCCAGCAAGGGAACGAGCCATTGGAGATGGCCCTGACGACCGAGACAATGCTCTATCAATCGAATGAGCATTTCATTGACTCCTTCTATGGCGACTTCTGGGTGGATTGGCGGGATGAGTTTGCGGGTCTCACACTCTCCATTCACCAGGCGCACCAGAACTTTCCCAAGACGCTGCGCGTGGAGCCGGAGGGGATCGTCTGCTCGCTTTATCCAGACGATGCCAAAGCTGCACCGATGTTGCAGGGGATGGCGAAGACCCACCGCCTGCAGCTTCACTTTCACAGTGCCGATACGCCCGTGAATGATTGCAGTATACGCAGCCTGCAATTCCAACTGCCAGATCGTCCTTCCCTGCCTCGCTCCTGGTATCGCGATAACAATCCCTGGGTTGAATCATTCTTCCCCGAACAATTGCCGGGACGGCTGATTACCTTCTTCAATGAGCTTCACGATGGGCGTCCGAAGGCATTGGGCATGTTCCACTTTGGCGATGCGCCTGATGCTGGCTATACCAACCAGGGACGGGGACGCGGTGAGAATGTATGGGTCAACAATGAGTATGACCGGCCCCACTGTTGTGCGCTCTACTATGGACTCAGTGGACAACGCCGGGTGCTCGACTCTGCATTGGTCTGCGCCCGTCATTGGCTGGATGTGGACTTGTGTCATTACAGTCCCGATCCCCTCCTGGATGGTGGTTTGAAGATCCATACGCGCTATCATGTTACGGGCCGGGTGACACCTTCGCATGAATGGACAGAAGGCTTCCTGGATTACTACTTCCTTACAGGTCGCACGGAAGGGCTGGAAGGTGCGCGCTCGGTGGGTGAAAACATCATGCGACACATGGCTCGCCCGGAGATGTCGCAGCCTGGTGATGCGGCTGTGCGCGAGGGTGGCTGGGCGCTGCGGGCAATGGTCGGGCTCTACTTGGGGACTGGAGAGCAGAAGTGGCGCGATGAAGCGAAGCGGCTGGTCGAGATGTTTCTCCTCTGGCGTGATACCTATGGGGCGCTCCTGGCACCCTATACCAGTCATAGCATGCCCCGTGTCCCTTTTATGATCTCCTTAACGGTCAACTCCTTTTCGCGCTATCTCTTAATTGAGGACGACGAACGGGTCAAAAAGTTGATTGTGGAAGTCGTGGATGATCTATTAGAGCATTGTATCGGGCCAGACGGTATCTTCTACTACAAAGAACTGCCCTCACTCCAAAGAACCGCACCCACACCCCATGTGCTGGAGGCGTTGACCCATGCCTACCGCATCACCAACGACGAGCGTTATCTGCGTATTGCCGCGCGCCAATTTGCGGCGTTGGCTGAACAGCCCATTGGTGCTGAACGGGGCGCAAAGTATGTTGATGTCAGCGGCGCTGTCATTGCCGGACAAGGTGGTGGGCGCATCTTTGCTGACAAGTATATCTCGATTCTTCTCTTCGCCGGTGCAGCCGCGCCCGCGGGTCTTCTGGATTGGTATGAGTATCCATTTTCACACGCGCCTGTTCTTTAGAAATGGGCTTTCGATATGGCTATAGAGATGGAGTAATTCCGCATGGCTGAGATGCAGAGCCGTTACTATGTTGAAGCGCTGGTACAGGCTGGCCGCACGGGGCGCTCGAACGCGATTGCCTCCGTTGCCCTCGATCCACAACAATTGCTGTGGCATGCCGAGCAGGAAGGACGCTTTGATCCTCGCTCGTTAGAAGTGTATGAAGTAGACGACAAGAACACGCTGGTACGCCAGGCCCCGGCGCAATTCGATAATGGGGTCGTGACCTGGATCGTAGAGGGAGAACTCCCTGCCCGGCAGGAGCGTCGTTACAGGATTGGGCTGGATACAGAAGATTCACCCGCTGTACAGACGCTAGGCAAGCCAGCCTTTAGGGATCGGGTGATCCTAACTGACATGGGTAAGGAGTTGCTTGTTTCGCAGAACCAGACCGAGTTGGGGCGCTATCAGTATCGAGAGGTGTGGAAGCCATTTTTCTCGCCACTCTATGGGCCGCAAGGCAATGTAGTGCGCGATATTGAGCGTGAGCATCCCCACCAGCATGGTCTCTATATTTCCTATGGTGGTGAGGATTGCTTGGGTGTCAACATCTGGTCGGAGGAGGAATCGTTGCGCCCGCCCTTGGGTCCGTCGGGGAAGATGGCACACGATGGATTTGAGCGGATTGAATATGGGTGGGTCTATGGACAGTTCGTGCAGCGTCTAAATTACTTGAAACCAGGCGGATACCCCTTCGCACGCGAACTGCGTACCGTGCGTTTCTATGCGCCGAGTGCGACCACGCGCATTGTGGACTGGACTGTGCGGCTGGAGGATCCGGCGGACACGGG
>CAMPHP010000426.1 GCA_946885925.1 uncultured Litorilinea sp. | reverse complement strand
ATTAACGGGTACTGTATCGCCATTATATATTTCGACCCACTCGCCCATTTCGTCGCTGACCGCAGCGGGATTCGCCATAATTTCACTCAGAAAGAGACGAGGCGGTCTATCGGGTGGCGGTGTTGGCAGTGGCGTGGCGGTTGGTGGTGGGGTATAGGGCGCGCCAGGCGTGCCGCGATCCCCCGCAGAACCAGGCCAAGGCGAATGTGCCACCACCCAGGGCGCGTTGGCATCTAGCGCACTGCGCTCTAAGCTGGCTCCACTGTGTGCAACCAGATCGGAGCCCTCACCCCAAGTCACGCTATCGACGATCTGGCCGGCTGGATCACGCAGGCTCACCTGCTCTCTTTCGTTGGCAAGGTTCGGCAATTTACAAATGTAGCCTGGTTGGACACCCCCATTTTGGGCCGGATCGCCGTTACGTGTTACGACCAGATAGCCCCCTGGTGGAATCCAGAGTTCGAGTGGGAAGGTGTACTCAATTTTGCCCTGGTTGATCAGGCTCCAATGTTGGATGTTGACGGCTTCGGTGCTGACGTTGGCAATTTCAATCCACTCACCCACTTCATCACCAGCAGCGTCGGGGGCTGCGTGGACTTCACTGATGAGCAAGGGCGGCGCGGCAGGCTGTGCCCGGACGGGTAGGTGGTTGCCCAGCCACGCAAGCAACCCAATCAGAAGGATCGCCAAAGCTGGCTCGCGCCAACACTTTACCCAAGTGAGGGATAACCGGGTAACACGCAGGCACACCCCACAGCACATGGGGAACCTCCTCCAACGGGGTGATGGATAGTGAAGTAATTTGGTTCGATAGAATTAAATAATGACGATTGCCATTGGCCATTATCAGGGGCTAGGCGGGTCGTGGTGACCCATTATGACACAGATCCATTCGGTGAAATCTTAAAAGTTGCTGTCAAGAGATGTCGTTTTTGTTCAAGACAATGCCCTTTTGCCGGGTTATGATGTAGATGTTGAACAGATGTTGATAAAAACAACGGGCAGGGCTAGACGCCGCTCGACAAGTAGCTTCGACAAGTAGCTTCGACAAGTAACAACGTAAGAGGGGATCAGTTATGAAGAGAATGAATAAGCTAACGATCATCACATTGGCGGTGATGATCACAAGTACCCTCATGGCTGGATGTACACTACAGATTGATGAAAGCAATGAAAGGCTAAAGGCAATGAACAATCAAATCGTCACCAAGAGCGGTTACGCATCCGTTAATGGTCTGGAAATGTATTACGAAATGCACGGTACGGGAGAGCCGTTGGTCCTGCTTCATGGCGCAATGTCGGCAACCGATACCTCGTTTGGAAAGCTCATCCCGTCACTTGCCGAGAGCCGGCAGGTCATTTCCATCGAACAGCAGGCCCACGGGCGCACAGCCGACATTGATCGTCCGATGACCATTGAGCAGATGGCGGAGGACACTGCCGCCGCGCTCCGCCAGATCGGGATTGAAAATGCCGACTTCTTCGGTTATAGCATGGGGGCTGGCATTGCCCTGCAGATTGCTGTGAACCACCCAGAGCTAGTGCGTAAACTCGTGGTCGCCTCAGTCACCTACAATACGGATGGGTTCCACCGTGGACTCATCGAAGGAATGCAGTATTTGGAGCCAGAAATGTTAGTTGGCAGCCCCTGGCATGAGGAATATCTCCGCAGCGCGCCAAATCCGGAAGATTTCGCCACAATGGTCGCCAAGATAAAGGAAATGAATTTGCATCACATTCCCAGCTTATCGGCAGAGCAAGTCGAGCAGATCAAAGCACCGACCCTGCTCATCATTGGAGATTCCGATATTATTCAACCTGAGCATGCCGTCGAGATGTTCCGGCTGTTAGGTGGTGGCGTTTCCGGCGATTCTGTTGGTCTCCCCAATTCGCAACTCGCCATTCTGCCGGGTACCTCGCATGTGACCGTTGTAGATCGCGCCGATTTGTTGCTTCCGATCATCACCCCGTTTCTCGACGCACCTATGCCAGAGGCCGAGTGATCTCGATGGCAAGTAGATAGATCGTCGTATATCTAACCTGACAATTATCTAACCTGAAAATGCAGAGAGGGGCGCGCCCCTCTCTGCATTTTGAAACCGCTCAGAGACTTTCCTCGAAGCCGGGAACCCGCTGGGTGGCTTCGGGGAAGGTTGTTTCTATTGCCTTCTTAAACAACCTTTGCATAATCACACAGTCACAAGGTTCAGCACGCATCCGGGGAGTATCCAGCGTCAAGCTTCAACGCATCGAGCGCATGGTTGAGCGGGCGCAGCGTGGCGTACATCTGTTGGTAGACCTGGCGAAAGAGTTTGTCATAGAACTCGACCTGAGCCGGGAGTGGTTCGACAGGTGTCTCGGTAAAGCGCAATGCAGCCAGCGCCGAAGGCACGTCTGCATAGACCCTGGCAGCAAGACCGCCGAGCAGGGCTGCACCCAGTGCTGTTGCATCCTGCACGCTCACGACATGGAGGATCTGGTTGAGGACGCTAGCTTTGATCTGCATCAGCAGTTGGTTACGCGTACCGCCGCCGGTTGCATAGACCTTGCACGGCGGAGTGCCTGAATAGGCCAGTAGCGGCTCCAGGGCGTTGCGGATTTCCATTGCCAACCCTTCGAGCAGGGCACGAAAGAGCGCACCGCGACCCGCGTCGGCGTTCAGCCCGACAAAGGCCCCGCGCGATTTGGGGTCGAGGTTGGGCGGGTTGGCAAGGCGCAGATGGGGCATAAAACAGAGACCCAAACTGCCGGGCGAGATTGCTTCCGCTTCTGCGATGAGCGTTGCATAGTCTACGCCTCCGGCAATAGTACGGCGGAACCACTCAATACAGGCACCGGAGGTAAAGAGACCGCCAATGCCATAATAATGTGCGCCGTCGACGTGGACGCCCTGGGCATAGCCGGTATAGCCCATCTCTGGATCACTGCTGGGCGCGGCCATTGGCATAAATATTGCTTCGGCGGTTCCCATCGAATCGAGCACCGTACCCGGCTCGGTTACGCCGAGCGCGAGCGCACCACATACATGGTCATGTCCGCCCACACCCACGCGCACGCTCACCGGCAAGCCAGTCGTTTGTGCTGCCTCCGGTGTGACTGGCCCCAGATCGCGGCCGCTTGTACACAACGGAGCAAAGATCGTGGGCGGAATTTGCAACTGGAGTAGTAATTCCTCTGCCCATTGCAGCCGCCGAATATCGAGGGCCAGCGTGCGCGATGCCAGCGAGGTGTCGGTTGCGGCGACGCCGGACAATCTGTAGGCGATATAGTCAGCAGTGTTCAACCAAAGGGCCGTGCGCGCAAACATTTCTGGCTCGTTTTGGCGCAGCCAGAGTAGCTTGCACAGACCAAAGATCGGCTGCAACGCTAGCCCTGTGACTGCAAACAGGCGATCGCGCCCGATTGTCTGATCCAGCCAGCGCGCCTGTGGCTCGGTGCGCGTGTCAAACCAAGCAATGGCGCTATGCACCGGCTTTCCGTGGGCGTCCAGTGGCACAGCAGTCTCACCGATACTGGCAACCGCCACACTGGCGATAGCATTGGGGTTTTCGAGTCGAGAAATGACCTGGCGCAATACCTGTACGACCGACTGCCATAGTTCTTCTGGTTCGTAATAGGCCCAACCGGGACGAGGGTAGTGGGTAGGAGTCGGGATGCTGGCTTGGGCGATGGTTTTACCTGTGGGATCAAAGACTATCGCTTTGACCGTCGTTGTACCGACATCCAGCCCGACCAATAGGGGAGTTGACGACATAGAGCAGCCGATCTAGGAATGACAACTGTGAATAGGAAGCGTGTTCAGCCCTTGACCGCACCTAGAGTCAGGCCACGAATGATATAGCGTTGGGCCAGCAAGGCCAAAATGGTGGGAGGGAGCATAGTCAGCAAAACGCGCACACCGACAAACCAAAACTGCACGCCGCGGGTATGCTCGGCACCCGCGATGATGACCGGCATGGGGATAGCGTTTTTGGTTGTCAGCGACAGCCCAAAGAGAAATTCGTTCCAACTAAAAGCCATGCAGATAATCCAGGTAGCGACCAGCCCTGGCAGTACCAGTGGCAGCGCCACGCGTAAGAAGGATTGAAAACGCGATGCGCCATCCACCATAGCAGCTTCCTCAAGCTCAATGGGCAGTTCGCGGAACATCTGGCTCAGAATGATCACCGGGAAGGGCAGAGTAAAGGTTGCGTTGAGCAAAACAAGTGCCCACACCGAGTCAAGCATCTTGAGTTGGCGCATGAGGAGAAAGAAGGGAATGACCACGACCACCGGCGGCAGCACGCGCTGGGACAAAAACCAGGTTGTGATGGAGCCATTATCGGGCCGTGAAAAGCGAAAGCGCGCCAGCGCATAGGCTGCCAGTGTACCTAACACAGTGGAGAGCGTGGCCGCGCCAATCGCGATTGTCGTACTGTTGCGTAGGGCATG
>CAMPHP010000425.1 GCA_946885925.1 uncultured Litorilinea sp. | reverse complement strand
GCAGATAATCACGCACAGCGGCCCAAAAAACGAGATCGCCAAGTTCCTGGCGCAAAGTCTCCAAGCGACAGGCCCCGCCTTCGTAGAGGTGGGCATCGAAGAGATCCCAGGAGGAGACGAAACGGCGGGTGATGATGGGGCGCTGGTACTTTTGGTCGCACTCCTTGAAGTAGATTTCCCGGTGGCGATGATAGACATATTGCGCGGCATCGGGACCACCTGCACTTTCCTGCCAAAGCTGCTCGACATAAGTTGCCCATGATTCCTTGAGCCAGCTATGGGCGAAGTCGCGACATACCACAGCGTCGCCAAAATAGCTATGGGCCATCTCATGCACATTCACCTGGTCTACGTCCCAACCAATTTCGCGGGCGAGCAGCGGATCCTGTACCGCTCGGTCATTCCAGGTAACGAGCGAGATGTTTTCCATTGCACCCGATGTAATCGGGAGCGCAAGCTGGTAATACTTGGGATAGGGAAAGGGAAGGGCAAGTAGGCCGATCATCCATTCCATCATGCGCTTGGTGGGTGCAAAGGTGCGGCGCAAGTCTTCGGCACT
This sequence comes from uncultured Litorilinea sp., assembly GCA_946885925.1. Next base: position 3,881 of record CAMPHP010000425.1, on the reverse strand, counting down.
ATACTCTACACCGCTATAGTAGGCGACCGGGATAACCTGCTCTCCCTGGATAAATTCGCCATCATCTGCATAGGTCAGCTCACCCACGGCAATGCAGATTAGATAGCTGGGGCAAGGCTGTTCCAGCCGCCAGTGGGCAGTCTTGGTCCCATCACCATGGTCAATTTGCTCGACCAAGTAGCCATTGGCGAGAATGGTAAAGCGAGCGTCAGCGCGCAAGCGTAGATCGAGAGGTGTACGCACGTTGGGATGGTCGATACAGGGAAGCCAGTGGCGTGCGCGCTCGGTTTCATTGTCGCTGAGCATATAATAGGGTTGGTCGGGATAGGCCTCGTCGGGCGCAGCAAAATAGAGTCCTGCGCCGGGCACGACAACGCGATAGGCAACCTCTACACGGCGGATTTCTTGCGCGGCAAAGGCTCTTTCCCAGGTGATGACCAGCTTGCGCCCGTCATATCGCCAACTTAGTGGCTGGTCATCCAGATCGCGCACAGAGAGATCGTCAAAATCCACGGCATCAAGTTTGAGCGAGAGTGAGCCAGCATGCCGCGCTTGGACAGTGGTTGTCACCCGCCCACCGACTGACCGCGCGGGTATGCTGATATAGAGATCGATCAACAGGTGGGTAGGCTCAAGCTCAAGGTCCGGCGGGTAGTGTTCAGGGAGCGTTTGCTCCTCGAAGCGGGGTGGCGCACTGCGTTGAACGGCGCGGCTCTGTACGTTATCGATTAGTGTCTGCTCCAGGTTGGTTATCCATCGTTGGAGGTGGGGCATATGTCTTCTCTTCGAATAGACAGGTTTTTAAGTAGACAGGATATAGGGGACCGTAAATTTGTTGTGATGATATTACGTGTTGGCAAGCTGACGGGGGGAACGCCAGTTATTTTGTATAAGTGTCCTTGCGGTGTGCATAGTGGGGTGACTTGATGCAAGGATAGGTGAAAGATATATCTGCCTACAGATTTATAGATTCTCACCCGATATATTTATGAGATACTCAATTCGATAGTACTCTCTGCAAAGTACTCTGTGCAAGTATCTCGTTAACATTCTCGTGAATATTATCGTGCTACATCTATTTACTATTTTGTCATGTTTGTTTCTATCATGCTTATTGTAGCATCGGCCCCAGTGCGCGCCAAGCGACTGGTGGGGAAAGATAAAATCCACTTATTTCATTTGTTGTTCCATTTGTTGTACAAAAGAGGCGGACAATGATGAGGCGCGTCCACATAATTGCTAACCCAGCAGCCGGTCAAGGCAATTTTAATATTAAAGAGCTAAATTCTCGCTTTGCCGCGGGGAACATTGACTGGGAGGTCTTTTTCACCAAAAAATGGGGTGATGCACAGATCTTCGCACGTCGCGCCTTGGAAGAGGGTGTGGATGTTGTGGTTGCCTATGGAGGCGACGGGACAGTCGCAGAAGTGGGTGGCGCATTGGTGGGAAGTGGTGTTCCGCTAGGGATTCTGCCGGGTGGAACGGCAAATGTGATGTCGATTGAGCTAGGCATTCCGACAGACTTTGGCGAAGCGTGTAGTGTTCTCTGTCATGAGGAATTGACATTACGACCCGTGGATGTGGGCAAGGTTGATGACCTGTTTTTTTTGCTGCGCTTGAGCATAGGGCTAGAAGCGCGCATGGTGGAAGGGGCCGACCGTACCCTAAAGGATCGTTTGGGAACGTTGGCCTATGGCCTATCTGCATTAAGGGCGTTGGCTGCACCGGAGATTATTCGCTTTGAGTTTGAGCTTGACGGCCAAGTGATCTCTGAAGAGGGCATTGCCTGTGTGATTGCCAACTCCGCCAATCTGGGACGCCCAGGCTTGCAACTTGCACCCGATGTGAGCGTGAGCGATGGTCTGCTTGATGTATTTGTGGTCAACAGTGCCAATATGCCCACGGTCATGACTTTACTTTCGGGAATTTTGGGGACAGAAAGTAAGGTTGTTTCCGTCGAAGAAGTAGGCGCTGAACCCTCTGCACAGCGCACGGTTCGCCATTGGCAAGCTAGAGAGATTGTGGTGCGTACTACACCCATTAGCCCTGTACAATGCGATGGCGAGATGATTGGGAATACGCCTAAACACGTCAAGATTCTTCCGGCGGCGATTCAGGTGGTTACTCTACCGCCGCCTTTATCTATGTATGGTACGACGGAGGTAATTAGCAATTCGACTGCATAGCGTGACAAGATTCTGGTATCGCCGTTTGCGCGCGGGGGCGCGCCTGGCACTACGCATCCTCGCCGATCTGCCGCGTATATTTCAAATCTTGGTGCGCGAGATTCGGCGGCAAGGGCTATGGATAGCGTCGCAATATACGTTGGATCATGTGGTACGTCTGGGTACGGGGGCACCGCCATTGTACTACAGCCGGATCACACCCCATGTACATGTGGGTGGACAGTTTACTGGCCCAGGTTGGCGGCGTCTCCAAACGCGCGGAATCACGGCAGTGGTGAATTTGCGCGATGAATTTGATGACGCTGAGGCGGGTATCGCGCCAGGTCCTTATCTCTTTTTGCCGACGGTGGATGATACACCCCCTACCATTGCCCAGCTTTGTCAGGGTGTGCGCTTCATTCACCAGCAGATCGATGCGGGGGGACGGGTCTATGTCCACTGTATGTTGGGTGTGGGACGGTCTGTAACTCTGGTAGCAGCTTATTTGGTCTCTACGGGGATGGCACCGGCAGAGGCCTGGAAGGCCATCCGTCGCCGGCGTCCTTTTATACAGCCAACGTTGGGCCAACAAATACGTTTGGAAGAGTTTGCTGCACGGGGCTTAGATTTCTGGAAGAACTTTGATGTGAATGTAGAGCATGTAGAGGATGCTTACGATTTGTTAATGGAGTCGACTCTGGCCGGAGAAGAGGGAGAACTACCAGTTTAAGAGTAGCGTTGGGATGGCTTTGCAAATGCTAACAAAATCTATACAACTCCTCAACGTAATATTAATGATCTGGCTGTATAGTGAATGATAATCGAATATGTTGCACTCCGCACCTCAGGCCTTTGTAGTGCCGAGGCATGCGGTTGACATATATAATGTGGGAGCAGCGGGACACCAGTTAACTGGTGTCCCGCTGTCCATTTTTGGGAGAGTGACATGTCGATTGCGACAGATGGGCGCACCGAGTTTTGACAGAGCGGGCAAGGCAACGTAGCATGGCACTACTGCGACATTACTGCGATACTACTGTGGCGCTACTTGTCAATACCAGCATCCACTTGCGTAAACAGACCCACTCATACCCAGGAGCAGATAGATGGCGAAAGTATATCCGGAGATCAATGAGGATATGGCGGCATGGATTCGTCGTCAGCATCTGTTTTTTGTTGCCACCGCACCGCTGTCAGGTGATGGCCTCGTCAATTGCTCTCCCAAAGGACTAGACACCTTTGCCATTCTTGATTCTCACACTGTTGCCTATTTGGACCTTACGGGCAGTGGTGTGGAGACGATTGCCCATCTACGCGAGAATGGACGCATTGTACTTATGTTTTGTGCATTGGAAGGTGCTCCCAAGATTGTGCGGCTCCACGGCAAAGGTAGTGCCATCGAACCGCATATGCCAGAGTTTGCCGAATTGCGCGCCCACTTCCCGGATGCGGTTGGCGTGCGTGGTGTGATCCGCATTGATGTCACACGGGTTTCAGACTCGTGCGGTTTTGGCGTTCCACTTTTTGAGTATGTAGACGAGCGCGATGCAATAGTCAAGTGGGCCAAAACCAAAGGCGAGGATGGCATTGCCGACTATCAAGCCAAGAACAACCGGCAAAGTCTAGATGGTCTACCCGCGCTGCAAGGTGTAGAAGTCCCGCAAAGCTAGCGCGAGGGTTCACCTGTCTTATTTGTCATTGTTATTGGTTATTTGT
>CAMPHP010000424.1 GCA_946885925.1 uncultured Litorilinea sp. | reverse complement strand
GGCCTGTATCAATCAGAGGGCGCGTAAGGCGCGTGCGATCTCGTCCAGGACGCTCTGTTCAATAACGTCTACGTTACTTGCCGCAAAGGTAAAGAACCCGCCTTCCTTGCTCTCTGACGCCACGCGGCGACAAGCATTCAAAATACTCGCCTTGGCCTCTGCCCCATCCTGGGAACTCACGTTGGCTTCCAGCCATTCCGCCGCCTGAGCGCAACGATTCAGTGCCGCCATCTTGGAATCGTTGACTTCACTCTGTTTAAGGGGCGTACCGTAACGCTCGGCAAAACCCGCAATCTGCTCGCGCGTGGCTGGCGTCAGCAATCTTTGCACATAAGGATTATCGGGATATTCAGCAGCGGCATCCTCCAGCCCTGCCACCAATGCAGCAAATTCCTGGCGAGTCCCCCACCGTCCGCTATGCTTCGCAACGGCAACTACCGCTCCAGCCAAAGCTGCCGCTTGCGCCAACAATCCATGATCGTCAGCCTCTACGTTATTTCTTGCTTGGGTATTTCTTGCTTGGTTATTTCTTGCTTGCTTATTTCTTGCTTGCATGGTCCGTCCCTTGCTAAGAATTCGCTAGACAAACTAGACAACAGCAGCAGCCAGAACGGGTCAAGGCCACGTTTACATTGGCTTCTACTCTGGCTGCTGCTTGCCTGTACGCATCTGCCTACTACCGTCGTAGATCACCACAAACCCGTTGCAGATCCAAATTTCGATCATCGGTCATTTCTCCTTGGATTAAAATTTGCACGAACTACACACGCTGCCCTGTCATGCCGCGCCCTGGGGCTCCCAATCTCTCTGGTCCTGGTTGGCAGAGAATTCTTGCGGGCGACAGAGCAGCTATAGCAACAAGTCCATCATCCCGCTGCGCTAGTCCTCGATTTCGGGATTGGCGGTCAAAATGGCTTCTGTCACGTCCCAAAGGCGAGGCAGAAACGCCTGAATCTGCTCACTGCGTTGATCAAGATCCGCAGTCGACGTAATACCAAGTTCACCGAGCAATTGGTCATAACCTTGATGAAACCGCTCCTGTAGCGCCACAGGAGCGTCATGGTAAAGCACCATTTGGCATCTGGAATACGTGGCAACCATCCAGAAGATGGCTTCACGATGATAGCCACACTCGATTAACTCGCGGCTGCCCTCAATCGCAACGGGGCGGGCCATATTGCTTATGTCCGCTGCAAAAAAGAAAGGCGTCTTAATCACTGTCTTAGCGGCATCGAACACCTCGATCAATGCCGGAAGTTGAGCTTCCACGCGCGCTCGGCTCATCTGAGCACATCCCAACAACTCGAGAAGATTTTCGTAAAAATCCAGACGTCCGTAGCTTTCTAAGAGTTCCCGCGCCGCCACATATCGCCGCCGCACCGTGGGATTCTGTAGACCCGCCACTAGCAGCACATGGGGAAGCCCGCCTGCAGCAAAGAGCCAAGAAGTCACCTGCTCGTGAAAAGGCGCAGATGTGTCCAAACCCTGAAGCCTTGCGACGACTGTATCACGGGCCTGTTCGCAGCGCCGGTAGACCCAGGCGCACTTGGCAAACCCTTTGGCTACCATCCTCTGGAGTTCGGTCAACTGGCCTGATGGATCCAAGATAACGTTTGGTCTCCTAAAGCTGCCCGCCAGGTGGTAATGGCCCAAGACCAGTTCAGGAGACTCTACTTGCTCTCTTGGCAGATAGGTGACTTCGAGCAGTACGTTCTGATAAATGAACTTTCCAAGCTTATCCTTTGGATTGGGATCATCTAGGACAACCATAATGTCTATATCAGAAGTGGCAGGCAGCACAGCGTTATCAGCGAGCCAAGTAGCCGAACCGGCATAGTAGGCTCCATGAAACCCAGGCACTTTGCTGGCCTCATCAATCACCCACTGGCGAGCTATGTCTTTGGCAGCTTTCACGAGCATGATTCTTCTGTTCCTTAGTTTGGCTGTCCCTCTGCCCCCACCCGCAGCACGCCTAGTGTTACCGCATCCGCTGGCTCCACGCCGGTGGTGATGGGTAGCCGTGCGCCGGTCTGCGGTGAGTAGAGACCCAGGGAAAGGGTGTAACTACCCGGTGACAGATCACTTGGCAGCGCAATTTCGACTGGCTGGATCCACACGTCCCCAGGCTCTAGCCCGCGCATGGCAATATCCCAACCATCATACTGGGCAACAATCTCAGTCGCTACATCCATCGTGACATGGACAAAGGTGGAGATAGGCGCGCCGCGAACAGGCGCTTGCATGGCGAATGGGGCTGGCCCTTTTGTCCAATGCAGTTCCAAATGCATCATCTCTCCAGCTAATGCTTGCAAGCCATCTGTGCTGGCAGTTGTGATTGCCCCTGGTTGAGCCACTGTATAACCTTCAAGAGTCCAGATATTATCAAAGACAGTATGTTGAGCGCGCAAGTCGAGCGGTCGTTGGTATCCTTGCCCTCGTGGATAGATGTGAACCGCTGGCGACCGGCTCCACTTGACCAGCGCGCGCTGGTTGGGGCCAATACCAAGATCGGATGGCTTCATCTGTGCGATTGGAACGCCTACCACAACAGGGCGTACTACGGGCATCGTCGGGGGATACTCGACATGGTAGAGGTAGATGGAATAACCAGCACGCGCAACTGGCCTTTGGCTCTGGAAATAGTGATAGAGATCTTCTGTACCGGGAAAGAGCAGGCCCAAGCGCAAACTGGTGGCGCTGATGGCATACCAACCTGGTTCGGGCGTATAGGGATTATAGGCAGAGAGTTCCATACCATCTACAAACCGCAAGTAGCCCGGCAGCGGGTTATAGCGCACCCCATACTTCTCCGGCACTGCCTTGCCAAAATAGGCCAACTCCACCCGCTCAATCCCTTTGCTCTCCATCAGTTCGCGCAGCGCGGGCAGGTCTTGACCCCAATCGAGATTAGAGTCAACCAAGATCGTGCTCCAACGCCACCAAGGGCCAGCCAGTTGATTAAAGTATGCCTCATGGTGAGGGAAGAAATGCAAGCTCTCAATCAGCAACCAGCCAACCAACAAGGCAACGCTCGTTATCTGCGTCCAGTGGCGCGAAGTCCAGATGGGGAAACGGGCGCGCGGCACCCACGCGCCAGACGCCACCAGTAAAAAAGGGAGTGCTGGAAGCATGTGCCTGTAACCAATCGTCAAAAGCCCGGTCATGCCTAGTTCCAGAATAATCACGGGCACGAACCAAAGGGCAACCAAACGGCGACCTTGCCCGCGCGCAATCAGGGCAACTGATCCGCCGATCATTGAGAGTATCAAGGGCAGTGGAGTCTTCACCAGGAGTGCGACCGGCAGGTAATACCACCAACCGCCTACTTCCGCTTGCCCCAGCAGAAAATCCAACTTGACATCCTGCTCATCGATCAGGTGTGCCAGCGTCCGCCACAGTTCTGTCCAATAGGTAGGCGCGGGTAGAGGCCACCGCCAACCGGGTAGCGGTAGTACCCCCACCTCCCAGCGATAGATCGTCCACAGCACAACCAACGCCGCCAATGCGGCACCAGACAATGGCAGCAAGATATGCCAGCGCGGCCTTTTTCTAGAGCGGCGATGATGGGATAAAACCAGGAATAGGGCCACCGGGATAAAGACAACACCAGAATACTTAGCACTCATGGCAAGTCCAGCAGCAATCCCGCAGCCCAGCCAAAGCCATTTGCCACCTTTCTCTAGCGCCAGCCAAAGTAACCAGACTGCCACAAAAAGAAAGGTAGTTATGCCAAGATCCGAGGTGACAACTCGACTGTTGAAAATTAGATTTGGGTCTGCCGCAGCCAGCAACAAGGCAACTATACCGCCGAGTGGCCCCCACAAATGGCGCGACCAGCCATAAATAGCCGCCAAGAGCAGCACCCCCACGGCAACAATGGGCCAGCGGGCGCGCTCCACCATCTTCACCGAATCACTGTTGGCCTCCCACAGAAAAACATCGGAAAAGCGAAACCGATCCCCTGCCTCCCAGGCAGGATCATCCAGCGGCAAGACAATGTTGGAGAAGGCCAGCAATGGCAGTGCAGCGAGAATGCCCATTAAGGGGGGATGGGTGGTAGAGAGCCGGAAGTCGCCAGTACGCAGGTAGGTATAACCAGCAGTCAGGTGATATTGTTCATCAAAAGATGCGGACTTAGCAGGGGAGGCAAGTAACGCTTGACCAACAAAAAGCAAAGCAGCGAGGCAGAAGACGATTCCCTCAAACCGGCGACGCAGTGGCAACAGGTGCGTGTACTTTCGTAATGTACAAGCTAGCATCAAGGTTACACGGCTTTCTCTATCAGAATCCAACGCACGCTACGCCGGGGGTAGGTGTCAGAAGCTATTCTGGTACAGCCACATGTAACTCCTTGAGATAACGCGTATAGGCAATCCTCCTATCCGTAATTAACGAACGTTACTCCTTTGGGAACGTTGCTACTTTGGGAACACTCTGCTCTA
>CAMPHP010000423.1 GCA_946885925.1 uncultured Litorilinea sp. | reverse complement strand
ATCAGCCTTCCTTGGCGGCCTAGATATTCTCGTCAATCATGCTGAGATTGCCGAGGCCATGCCGCTGTTGGATGTCTCGCCCGCACGCTTTGATCAAGTGCTCAACACCAACATGCGCGGCTCCTTCTTCGTTGCCCAACAGGCAGCGCGGTGGATGGAAAAGCGCGCCGGTGGCAGCATCATCAACATTGGCTCTGTGGCAGCCTTTGCGGGCATCCCCAATCACTCTCTCTATGCAGCCACCAAAGGAGCCATCGCTGGCTTTACTCGCCAACTAGCGGTAGAACTCATCCCCAACGGTATTCGTGTCAATGCCATCGCCCCAGGCTACATCAGTGGGGAAGACTCAACTGCACCTTCTCCCGCTCAAAACGATTGGGGCGTAGTGGGTAAAGCTGAAGATATTGGCCGCATGGTTGCGTTCCTGGTCTCACCTGCCGCTACCTTTATTAACGGCCAAGTGCTTTATCTAGATGGCGGTCTTACCAGCCGTCTAGCCATCTACCCACCTCTTGTCAATACCCAAGAGCTAGGTCAACAGCAATAAATAGGTCAACAGCAATAAATAGGTCAGCAGCAATAAAAGTGATACCCTTGCAAACTGGCATGAGCAACCAACTTGGAATTAGCAGCAGCCGCCAAATTGGCGGCTGCAAAACTCTATCGGGAACTATATGGAGTGCCTGCCCCAAAGTCAGGCAGCAGGCACGAAGCTCTCAAAACTTGAGACTTAATAAATCGTCAAATACCTATCTAATTCCCATTGTGTCACATAGATCCGGTATTCGTTCCACTCTTGCGTCTTGGCTTCCATAAAACGCTCATAGACATGCTGGCCCAGTGCATTTTGCACCACCTCATCCTCACGTAGCGCATCCAGCGCTTCACCCAAATCACCGGGCAGTGTTTCTAACCCGGAACGGGCACCATCTACGTGGTAGAGATCTTCTTCTGCCGGACTCGGTGGCATCATTTGCTTCTCAATACCATCCAACCCCGCGGCAAGCATGACCGCAAAGGCCAAATAAGGATTCGCGCTGGGGTCTGGGCAACGCAATTCACAGCGCGTGCTGCGATAGCGCCCGCGGCTAATGCGTGGAATGCGCAGCAGCGCGCTCCGGTTCGTACGTCCCCATGATAGATAAACCGGAGCCTCATAGCCAGGAACCAGACGTTTATACGAGTTCACCAGCGGGGCGAGGATGGGCGTCATGCCAGCGGCATGGGCCAACTGTCCAGCAATAAAATGCAGGGCAGTATCGCTCAACCCATATTCATTATTCTCGTTATACATCACTGTATCTTTGGTGCGCAGATCCCACAAACTCTGGTGGACGTGCATCCCCGACCCAGCAATCCCTGCGATGGGCTTGGGCATAAAGGTACAGTAGAGATTGTTCTTTTGGGCAATGGCTTTGAGCGTGGTGCGGAAAGTAATGGTGCTGTCCGCAGTTTCCAAGGCAGGTCCATAGGCAAAATCGATTTCGCTTTGTCCCATGGCAACTTCATGGTGTGATGCCTCTACCGTGATCCCCATTGCTTGCAGCGCATCCACCATTTGGCGGCGCACGCTATGGGCCAAGTCGGTGCTCACATCAAAATAGCCGGCGCGGTCGTGGGGCGTGAGCGGCATTAGCGTGCCGCCAGGGTGACGCTCAAAAAGGAAAAACTCTAGCTCAGGGCCGACCTGATAGTCCAGCCCCATATTCGAGGCTCGCTGTAGTTGGCGCTTGAGCACAAAGCGTGGGTCACCCGCAAACGGTTCACCATCGGGCGTATAAACATCACAGATCACGCGTGCAGTCGATAAATCCATCTCCCACGGAACTACGGCAAAAGTCGCCAAGTCGGGAACCAGATACATATCGCTTTCAGCGACACGCGCAAAACCTTCTACGGAACTACCATCAAACCACATACCGTGGCTTACAGCATTATCCCAATGACCGATAGGAATGGTTATATGTTTGGCAATGCCGATAATGTCGGAAAATTGTAGACGAATAAAGCGAATATCATTGCGTTTGATGAGATCATCGACTCGCTGTAACTCGTCTGTGGTGTACTCAATGCTCATAAATGAGGCATCTCCTGTTGTGACAACGTAATTCTGGACGCGATAATTCTCATCAAGCGCATGATGGTGAATATGCGTCATGGTAAAAAAGCCTCCTTATTGTATCACCCATCTGGTACAAGAACTAACCAGCGGAGTACAAGCGAAAGCGAAAGCGCTACGCACAACAGATGCGTAGAAACAGAGCCGGAAAATTCCACTGGCAAAAAGGGGCCAAAACGTTGTAGATGACTAGACTTAGACCTGATAAAACGTAGAGATGGCTCAAGGCGAGGGAAGTAACCAGCGGCCTGCATTTTGCTTCACGCAGTACAGGCCGCCGGATCAAGCTAAATCAGATACCGTAAGGTAGATTTCACAAATTAACTCAAGCTGCTACTTACGAACTAAAACGAGATTGTCATTTGTCATTCCGACGCAGGAGGAATCCCCTCTCCTACCGCTCACTGGCACATCAAGGGGATTCCTCCTCGCCGTATCCATGCCCAAGGGCACAATGAACGATGAAAACTTCTATTTTCAGGTTAGACTCGTCGGAATGACAGACTACCGAGTTCTCGACGCTAGCACCTGAGTTGGACTAGATACCGTAGTACATAACATACTCGTGTGGGTGTGGGCGCAAGCGTACAGCATCCACATCGGCAACACGCTTCTGGCTGACATAGGTCTCGATCAAGTCAGCGGTGAAGACACCACCTTCCAACAAGTAGGCGTTGTCGTTCTCCAACTCGGTCAACACCTCATCCAGCGAACCCTTCACGCTGGTAACGTGCTTCAGGGTCTCCTCCTCAAAGAGATCCATTTCAGAAGGGCCACCTGGGTCAATCTGATTCTTGATACCATCCAAACCTGCCAACAACATGGCGGCAAAGGCCAAGTAGGGATTCGCTGCCGGGTCTGGACAGCGGAACTCAATGCGCTTGGCCTTGGGTGAATTCGAGTAGACCGGAATACGGCAAGCGGCAGAGCGGTTGCGAGCAGAGTAGGCGACAACCACGGGCGCTTCATAACCTGGAACCAAGCGGCGATAGGAGTTTGTGGTCGGTGCAGAAAAAGCCAAGAGCGAATTGATGTGCTTCAAGATGCCACCAATATACCAGAGCGCCATTTGGCTCAACCCTGCATACTTGTCACCCGCGAAAAGGGGCTGTCCATCCTTCCACAAGCTCTGGTGTGTGTGCATACCGGAGCCATTGTCCTGGAAGATAGGCTTGGGCATAAACGTCGCACTCTTGCCATGCTTCTTGGCGACATTCTTCGCAATGTACTTATAAAGCTGTACCTGATCGGCCATTTTCACCAACGGTGAAAAGCGCATGTCAATTTCGCACTGGCCCGCGGTTGCTACCTCATGGTGATGGATTTCTACGTCAATGCCAGCATCGATCATCTCCCGCACCATCTCAGAGCGGATGTCTTGCAACGTGTCATAAGGCGCAACAGGGAAATAGCCACCCTTATACCCGATCTGGTGTCCTGTACCCGGCACACCGGAGTTCCAGGGAGCTTCCGCAGCATCAACCCCATAACTAGCGGAGTATTGACCTGTGTGGTAATAGACCTCGTCAAAGATGAAGAACTCAGCTTCTGGGCCGATATAAATCTGGTCGGCAATACCGGTGGAGAGTAGATGATCCACTGCCTTCTGTGCAACGGTGCGCGGATCACGACTGAAAGGTTCACCCGTGATAGGCTCCACCACATTGCAGATCAAGCTCAATGTCGGCATCGCGCAAGCCTTATCAATGAAAGCAGTGGTAGGATCAGCGATCAAGTTCATGTCGCTGCTTTCAATTGTCTTGAAGCCACGAATCGAAGAACCGTCGAAGCCCATCCCTTCCACAAAGGCCCCATCTGCATCAAAGCGCTCTACCGGCATTGTGTAGTGTTGCCACTGACCATACAAATCAGTGAATTTTACATCCACCATTAGAATGCCATTCTCGCTAATCGCAGCCATGACATCTTGTGGCGTCTTACAATTGAGAGCCATTTTCCTCTACTCCTTGGTGTTCAACGTGATACTACTGGATTTTTCCCATACAAGGGACCACACGAAGACTATTTACTAGTCTCTCACAACAATAAACCTCAACCAAAATAAAAAACTTCCGGTTACGTCTCTAGGAGTCGAATGTCAGTCAACGACATTCCCAACCGCTAGGTACTACATAACCGGAGTATGTCGGCAGGCTCAAACCCGCAATAGACCTTATTCAGACTTCTAAACAAGAAACTGTGGCGCAACGACTCGCATGGTGGAAAGAGCTACAAAACCACCGAGAGCTAACAAGAGTTCCTTTCCGATTCTCCCTATTCACTAACTTTGTTTTGTGTTGGCTCGAGCGCATTTACCTTGCTCAGT
>CAMPHP010000422.1 GCA_946885925.1 uncultured Litorilinea sp. | reverse complement strand
TCTGGATCAACGAAGGTGAAGTTGCCAACAATGGCCTCGACGATGACGGCAATGTCTACATCACTGGCAACATAGGAGGTCCGGATGCGATCTTTGGTTCGACAAAAGTAATTAATCAAGGCTTGAACGATCTTTTCGTTACCCGCTACGACAACAATGGTCACTTTGTCTGGGTCAGACAGGGTAACTCTCCTTCTAAAATAGATGCTTACGGCATTGCTACCAGCAGCGGCGGCATCTATGTCACAGGACAGTTCCAAGGTACAGCAACCTTTGGGTCTAGTACGCAACTCAGCAACGCAGGGGACTCCGACATCTTTGTCAGCCGGTGGAGAAATGACCCAGTGGTGGATGCGATCTTTGGCGACGGTTTTGAAGGTGGCAGCTTCTCTGCCTGGACAAACTATAGCAGCGATTCCGGTGACCTTTCAGTCGCACCAGAGGCAGCACTCGTGGGCGATCTGGGGCTGAATGTGTTGATCGATGACAATGTCACAATCGGCACACGCGATGAAGTCCCTGCCAGCGAGAAGCGTTACCGAGCACGCTTCTATTTTGATCCCAACGGCATTTCCATGGCTCAGGACGAAAACCACGTCATCTTCTTTGGCTACAGCGGCAGCGACCTCAGGCGTCCAGTGTTGCGGCTGGAATTACGCTATCATAAAAGCAGTCCCGACTCGCCTGATCGCAACAAGCCTTACCAGTTGCGCGCAGCGCTCTTCAACGATGCTACTGCCTGGCGTGTTGGTGGTTGGAAGGCGATCATGGATATGCCACATCTGATCGAGCTAGACTGGCACGCAGCGATGGGCGATGGCGCGGACAATGGCAGTCTCGCTCTCTGGATAGATGGGCACATGAGTTCACTGATTACTGGAGTTGACAACGACACGCGGCGCATTGACACCACGCGGCTGGGTGCGATTGCGGGGATTGACAACGGGACACGCGGCTTCTACCACTTCGATGCCTTCGAATCACGTCGGCTCACCTACATCGGTGAGGACCCAACAGCTAGCATAGCAATGGCTGAGCCTGCTGTCGTGACGGACCTTGCTGAAATCGCCGCCTGGACAGAGGTCGACGAGAGCGAACCAGAGGAGGCTGCCTTGCTCCAAGAGGTGTTGGACTATGCTGAGCAAGTAGAGCAAGAAGCGTCAGGGAACGATGAATTACAGCAAGAAGAGCAACTCTTTCTTCCCTGGCTAAACGATTAGACCTGGTCTGCTAGGAGGATAGGCTGCAATCCAACCTTCTTCGAAGCCGGGAACCCTCTGGGTGGCTTCGAGGAAGGTGTCCTCGACATTCGGTATTGTTGCCGGTATATTATTGCGGGTATAAATGCCTGCGCCTTCCTCAGCGTCCGCCAACAGCTAGCTATACAACTTGCAGCTATACAACTTGCACAATCGAAACGATTTGACTGCCATTTCTGCCAGTTGACATTTTTTTACAGGCAGTGCTACAATCATCGTGCCAAAGGTGTGTAGGACTCCCAGCCACGGGATGTATAGCACACCTCACGAGGATCAAGGCCCGCTCCCTATCGTTTCTGCCTGTAAGGACTTGATCTGGCAGCCTGTTTCCCTTATTTGTTTGACTGCCGACGCATCTGTGCGCTGGCACTGGTTCACCGTATTGGATTTTGATCGCAAATAGCAATGCTGGCTTGTTGGGTATTGCCCTTCTTTGTGTACTTACTCCTTGTGTGGACTGTGTCATTGCCTCAGCGCGCAGCCAACTGAATACGGTACTCGCCTTCATTACTTAACCCACAGAGATCCCTAAGGAGGAAGTATGAATGAACAGCCAGTATCGCGTCGTCTCACTCGACGCGCATTTCTGACCGGCGTTGGTGCCACGGCATTTGGCGTGACCCTGATGAGCGCTTGTGCGCCCGCAGCCGGTCCCGCGGCCCCAGCCGCCGAAACCAGCAGTGGTGAAGCTGCCCCTGCCGGAAGTGCAGAGCGAACACAAGTCCGTGCCCATATGGTCCAAAAGCAGGATGTCTCTGACTGGATTCAACTGGGTCTTGATCAAGACATTGATGGCTTTGTGAGCAACAATCCCAACATCGAACTTGTTCTAGAAACCATTCCAGGTTGGACCCCTGAATATATTCCCAAAATTCTCTCCTTTGCAGCATCCGGTACACTGGGCGATCTCGTCTGGTATCCACCTCGCCACCGCTCCCACATCGCCTGGGGCACTAATTACGATATCGTTACCGATCTCCGTCCTCTCGCCGAAGGCGCAGGTTATGATATCGATGCAAACTTCCTTGAAGGTGCTGTCATCGCCAATACCTGGGAGGGAGCCACCTACTGGATGTCCTTCATCTCCGAGCCAATCGTGCCGGTCATTGCCTATAACAAGACCAAGATCGCCGAAATGGGTCTGCCTGAACTGACCGATGATATGACCTTCCAAGAATTAGCCGATTGGGCTGTCGAAGCCACAAACGAGGAGGTCTTTGGCTATTCCCCTGCCGACCGCGGCACGAATCCTTTCGGAGGTGGCCCGTATCTGCGCCAGTGGGGTGTGGAACCAACCAGCGAAGATGGCACAAAGGCCACCTTCTTGGACAATCGCGACGCCTTTGTCCAGGCACTCCAGTATGACTATGATCTGGTCAACACCTACAAGGTATCGCCATCGCCCTCCGCGGGTGCAATCAATGCCCCCGAACTCTTTGGCGGTCAGAAGATTCTGGCAGGGGACATTTGGCCCTTCCGCATCCAAATTTACCCTGCAACCTTTACCGACTTTGAGATCGGCTTTGTGCTGACCCCTGTAGTCAATGCAGGTGATGCCCGCCGCAGTATGCTCAACGAGCATGTCTTTGGCATCACGACAGCCTCCCAAGCACCCGATGCCGCATTCACGGCGCTGACCTGGATTGCCGGTAAGGAGATGAACGTGCAAGGCTTGGTGCAAGGTCAGAAAGGCCCCATTGCCCGCGGTGATGTTTGGGCCGATGAGCGCGTCTATGAAGCTGCTCCTGCCTATGAGAAGTTACGCCCCATCATGGAAAACATCGAGCCCGACTATCCAGTAGCCAACTTCCGCGGTGAGGAATTTGATGCTGCCTATATACAGGTCGTTGATGCGTTGGTGCTGGGTGAAAAGCAGCCCGAACAAGCTGCTGATGAAATTCAGGAACTCTGCCAAGCAGTCCTGGATAAAGAACCGGCGTAATGATCCTGCGGGGAACGTGCCGGTAGTCAAGCGTTCCGGCACGTTCCCCACCGTTTCTTCGTGGATAATGCTATGGCAATTACAACTTCTCCACCCACTCGTCTGGCCCAGACTTCACGCCCCTCCCGGATGCGGCGGCGTGAAACCATTGAGGGGATCCTCTATCTCTCGCCCTGGATTATCGGCTTTTTGGTCTTCGTCGCTGGTCCGCTCATAGCCTCGATCTATCTAAGCTTTACCAAATATAACGTACTCCGCCCGCCCGAATTCGTCGGCATACAGAACTTTGTCTATGCCTTTACCAAGGATGACTTGTTCTTACCCTCTATCTGGCGCACCTTCTATTACACGCTGCTGCTCGTGCCCCTAGCCATGATTGGTTCGCTCTTCGTGGCTATTTTGCTCAACCAGAAGTTGGTTGCCACCACTGTCTGGCGCACCCTCTACTTCTTGCCAACATTGACGCCCCTCGTGGCGGCAGCATTGCTCTGGCGCTGGATGCTCAACCCAGACGTGGGGCTGGTCAACTATCTGCTAGACCAAATCGGCATTCAAGGCCCCGGCTGGCTCAACAGCACCACTTGGGCAATCCCCTCCTTGGTCATCATGGGTCTTTGGGCAAGCGTCGGCGGCTCGCGCATGATCATCTTCTTAGCAGGGCTGCAAGATGTGCCCGCCGAATTGTTGGAAGCCGCGGAGATCGATGGTGCGGGGACATGGGCCAAGTTTTGGAACGTCACCCTCCCCCTGATTACCCCCACCGTCTTCTTTAATATGGTGTTGGGGATTATCTTTGCGCTGCGAACCTTTGAGGTAGCCTTTATCGCCACCAATGGCGGTCCGGCTCGCGCAACTTGGTTTGTCTCGCTGCACATCTATCAAAATGCGTTTGTCAGCTTTGACATGGGCTATGCGTCGGCCCTTTCGTGGCTGTTTTTTCTGATCCTCTTTGGCCTAACCTATCTCCAGTTCAAGATCTCCGGCCAGTGGGTCTTTTATGCAGGGGAGCGCAAAGCATGATCGGCAATGTCGAACGCACAGTCAAACCCCCGGCCAAACCTGTCCCAATGGCGCGTCCATCTTCGGCACGGATACAGCGAATCTCTTGGCGCACTCTCTTTTATATATTGGTGATCATTGGGGCCGTCGCGTCGATGATGCCCTTCTTCTGGACGGAGGTAAGCTCAGGCCAAGATATCAATGAACTGAACCGCTATCCACCGACCGACAGGCCCGAAAACCCCC
>CAMPHP010000421.1 GCA_946885925.1 uncultured Litorilinea sp. | reverse complement strand
AGGAGTGTAATTACTTGGTTAGTGACGGCATTGATCGGCGTTGCATTGACTGTGCCTGTGCTGCCCAACTGGATGGCGATGGTGGTGTTACTGCCAGTGGTTGGGTTGGGGGTTGCCTTTGCGCTGGATCGACTGCGACTGCTGCTTATGCTGAATGCCGGGACATGGACACTTCAGGCGACGGTTTATTTGGCATTGGGGATTGTGGTAATGGCTGGCTTCTCTAGCTGGATCGATTACTACAATGTGGCCCAACGTGAGCATGATCTGCCATCGAGCGTGGGGCGAGCCTTGCGTGATGCCGCTGACCGTCCTGTGGCGTTGGTGAACGCCAATATCGTGCTCGATCAAGTGATCGCAGATCCAGTGGTGCAGATGCTTGCTTCAAGTCGCAGCGATCTGGCGCAATTGCCAACAGTGAATGCGCGCAATTGGCCGCCAATGCCGCCGAATACCCGCCTGCTCTTAGCACCTGGAGATAGTGCGCTGCAATCGGCAGTGGAAGCAGCCTATCCAGGTGGTCACTTTACGGTGGTTCGAGATTTGCACGCCAATCCAACGCTGTATATTTACGATATGGGTGATGAGGCTGCTGTGCTAGTCCAGAGTTCTGCTGGTAGGTAGGGCGGGATGGTCATATAGGCTTTTGATTGGGGCAAGGTGGGATTTGAGCAAGGTAGCGCTCTTTGTTATACTGCCTCCGGCGCAAGCATCTTTAGAGATGAGTTGCTTTCTAAAGAATTTCTAAAGAAACAGACGCAGTAATGGCTGCGTGAACGGTTTGAGTATAGTAACTCATTAGGAGAGAGATTATGAGCTTTGGCTCGTATATGATGATTGCGACTAACATTGTCGCAAACGCCTTGATCGCAGTCATCTTGATTCAGGGGCAGACCAGCACAGGGTTGGGTAGTGCCTTTGGCGGTACAGATATTTACAGGACTCGCCGCGGCATCGAGAAGACTTTGTATAACCTGACCTTTGCTCTGGCGGGGGTTTTTGCCGTTTTTGCACTGCTGACTGTTGCTTTCGAATAAGCGGTTAGCGGATACGAATCGATAGGCCGTCCTGTTGGGTGGAGAAGGTGAGCTTCTCTGCCCGCTTCTGCTAGCCACACTCAGTAGATTGCACGGTTTGCTGATTTCCCCGTGGTGGCATCAATTCACCGCATCCGTATTGGTTAATACTGCCTATGCAGGAACTCAATTCATCGCGTCCATTCACATCCGACGCTCCCGCTGCTGCTATCGGTCGTCACCTGCGATGGCAGGTGGCCCTGGCGTTGGCCGGGATCTTGTTGCTGGCAACGCTTCTGGGTTTTTCCACTTACAATTTGGCAACTGTCCTCGTGCCAGACCGAGGCGGCGTCTTCCGCGAGGGGGTAGCAGGAAACCCACGCTACCTGAACCCGCTGCTTTGCGACGCCACTGATATCGACTTGGATCTGTGCCGCCTGCTCTACCGGGGCTTGACCACCATTGACAAAAATGGCCGGGTCGTTCCCGATTTGGCGGAGGGATGGACGGTAGAAGAAGGTACTGTCTATACGTTCCAGATGAAGGCCAACCAATATTGGCATGATGGCAACCCTGTCACCGCCGATGACGTACTCTTTACGATCAACATCCTGAAAGACCCGGCAGTCTATAGCCTGCCCGACTTGACGAGTCTGTGGCGCTCGGTAGAGGTGGAGAAGCTTGACGATTTTACAGTGCGCTTCCGGCTGGCCCAACCGTTTACGCCTTTCCTCGATTACACCACGATCGGCTTGTTGCCCAAACATATTTGGGAATCGGTACCTGCTGCGGAGTTGGCAACGAAGCCGTTGAACGCTACACCGATTGGCAATGGGATGATGCGAGTGGTAGAGACAGCGGCGGATCATATCCGCCTTGAGCCTAGCCCCTTTTATCACGAGGCTCGCCCCTATCTGGCGGGGGTGGATTTGCGCTTCTATCCTGACCATGCCAGTCTTTTCACCGCCTTTGTCAATGGCGAGATTGACGGCATTAGCCAGGTGTTGCCACAAGATTTGCCGATTGCCTCGGCACGTGATGATCTGAACTTGTTCTCGGCTGTGCAATCCGAGTATTTGATTGTTCTCTTCAATATGACCAACCCTGACGTACCCTTCTTTCAAGAGAAGGCTGTACGCCAAGCACTTTATTATGGGTTGGATCGAGAGAGCATGATCAATGATGTAACGGGTGGGCAGGGCATTATTGCCCATAGTATTGTGCTGCCGGAAAATTGGGCATATCATCGCGACGTTAAGCATTATGACTATGATCCTGTGCGCGCCAATCAACTACTGGATGAGGCAGGGTGGGTAGATCAGGATGGTGATGGGATTCGTGAGAAGGATGGCCGCCCCTTACGCTTCCTCCTCTATTCTAACGATGACCCTGCTCGGCTGGCACTGATCGAACATATGGCTGAGGATTGGCGCATTATTGGTGTAGATGCGCAACCTACGCCAGTCACCTTTGCCGGGTTGGTGGCCGACTTTCTTAACCCGAGGCGTTTTGATGCTGCGCTGATTGGTTGGGAGATCACGGGCGATCCCGACCCCTATCCCCTCTGGCACAGCACCCAGGCTGTGGGTGGCGGGCAAAATTATAGCGGCTGGGAGCATGAAGAGGCTGACCAATTGATGGAGCAGGCGCGGGCGATTACAGATGAAGGAGAGCGGCGCGATCTTTATGTTCGCTTCCAGGAAATCTTTGCCGAAGAGGTTCCGTCACTGTTGCTCTATTATCCCGTCTATACTTATGGGGTGAGTGAGCGCGTCCATAATGTTCAGATCGGTGCACTCAACCAGCCATCTGGTCGATTTGCTACGCTTGCTGACTGGTATATTCTCACTCGGCGGGTTCCTGCGAATCAGGTACCGGCCGCAGTGCCTCCCACACCACCGGGTGGGGAAGTTATGCCGACCGATGATAATATGCAATAGGCAGTCTATACTTGACTGGCAGCCCAAAAATTTGACAGCCCACTGTGGGCATGGTATAGTTCCCTTTACAATTGATGCAGCGCCGCAGTGGCGGAATTGGCAGACGCGCTACGTTCAGGGCGTAGTGGGCAATAGCCCATGGGGGTTCAAGTCCCTCCTGCGGCACCTGGGAAGGGGAGATGAACATTCATCTCCTTTTTCATTTGGTGGCTAATTTTGTATACTGCGGGCGTAGCCTGTTCCTTATCCATCAAAACAACGGAACCCATCAAAACAACGGACTCATCAGCGCAACCTGCCCATTAGTACAAGGATAGATGTACGTCGTAAGCGTTCGGCGTGTCAGCATAACTCGTCACTAGATAGAGGAGGAATACTTGACGCCATGAGTGCGAAATCTGCTCAATCCATAACCCTGTTACCTATGCGCCCATCTCGAAAACCTCGCCTGATTCTTATTTTTCTGATTGCCTTATGTGGTCTTTTTGTCTATAGCTATACCACGCGCCTGATTGAGAAGTCACGGATTGAGTCAGAGACTGCCGCCTTGCAAGTACGCATCGCGGAAGCCAAGAATGAACAGTATGAACTCTTAGCAACGCGTGATAGCCTCAGCGAACCCGATTATATCGACCGGGTGGCGCGTGAGCTTTTTGGTTTGGCAAAGCCTGGGGATACGGTCTTGACGATGGTTAAGGAACAAGCAGCGTCGCCGGATGCTGCCGCTGTTGCGGGTGTCACTGCCGCTGTCTCTTCGGTCGATCTCCTCAATTTACCAATTTGGCAACAATGGGTCGTCTTCTTTACGACCGAACGCTTTGCGCTATCTGTTCCTTGAACACTAGCCTAGGCCTATCTGGCACACCTATACCAGTATCGAAGAGCATTTCTGTGCTGATATAGAGAGTGTTTTTTGCATTGGTTTTTGTGTGCAGAACATTGGGGCACACATCATCTGCCCTGCGTTATTTTGTCATCCACGCGTCTAACTACTTAACAACTCAGCCAAAAAGAATCGAGTCCCATGAAAATCAAATTCTACGCGCACGCCAGCTTCCGTTTGGAAGGAGATGGGGTAGCGGTGGTGACGGACCCCTATACCCCAGGCCCAGAAGTTTCTAATTTTGATCCCATTGCGGAGCCTGCTGATTTGGTGATCATGTCTTCGGCGACGGATCGTTTTCACAGTGACCCCAGCCATGTGTTGGGGAATCCGGAGGTGGTGAACGCGGTTGAGATTGTCGACCATCCCGTTACTGTCAAAGGTGTTTCCATTCACGCGTTTCCGAGCATGGAAAGCCTGACCTGGGATTATGGCCGCGACCCGGAACACAATGCCATGTATTCATTTGAATTAGAGGGATTGCGCTTTCTGCACATTGGCGACATTGGTAATCCTGTGCCGGAGAAGCAACTGGCTGCGTTGACCGGCGAGGTGGATGTAATGTTTGCATTGACAGGAGGAAATGCCACCATTGCCCTTGATGATCTGGAC
>CAMPHP010000420.1 GCA_946885925.1 uncultured Litorilinea sp. | reverse complement strand
ATCCAGGCGCTCGTCTACCTCCATGCGCCAGCCATCGGCAACCAGGCTGGGGGGACGAGTTTGCACTAGCTGGTAGAGATGGGGGCGATTTTGGCGACCAATCACCAGAAGATCGCCAAAGCCCGCGGTGGTGAGCAATGCAGTCTTTGCTCCCTTGCGCTCCAACAGGGCATTGGTGGCAACGGTCATGCCGTGGACAATCTGGGCATCGGTGATGTCCAGGGTGGCTAGACCGGCGACAATGGCTTGGCTCTGGTCGGCTGGCGTGGTCGGTATTTTGTGGACGCGCAGCCCCTGGCTATCTAGCACAACAAAATCGGTGAAGGTACCGCCAACATCAATGCCGACTAAGGTAGGTGGTTTCATAGGGGGAGTTTAGCTGCGATACCAGCCTTCGAGTTCTTCGCCGCTGGACGGTGGGTAGAAGTAGGTAAAAGGGCGTGCGCGTTCGCTCACCAGCGCGGCCAACTGGCGCAAGCGCTCGCTGCCTGTGCTTTGCAGAAAGGCGCGGCGCGCTGCTTCATCCATACGTACTGCTTCTTTCCAAATGGCGCGGCCACATAACACACCACTAGCCCCTGCATCACACGCTACGCGCACCTGTTCCAAATATGTCTCAAAATCTACCCCGGCGCTGAGTAGCACCCAGGGCACAGGACAGATGGCACTTAATTCGGCACAGGCATCAGCCCATTCAGCCTGGTCTTGGCTTTGGGCCACATCCAGCGGGAATTCGGCTTTGAGTACATCTACGCCCAACGGGACCAAGCGCCGCGCTGTTTCAAGCACGACTCGGCGTCGTTCAGCATTGGGGACTGTCTTGACGTTGCGATCCAGCGAGTAGTGCAGAGGCTCCAGAAAGAGAGGCAACTCCCATTGCTGGCATTGGTGCGCCACCTCTGCCACGACTGCTTCTTGATCAGCGGTATTGGGTGCGTCGGGATGATAATAGACGAGTAGTTTGACGCCATTCGCCCCCGCTTTGGAGGTGCGCTCGACACTCCAATCGTCCAGCAGCGTGGTGCGACGTTCGGTGGGATCGCCATCATAGCCACTCTTTTCGAGCGCCAGCAGCAGCCCGGTCTGCCCGCTGAGGGCATCAGAGGCAACACAGGGTCCATAGCCATACTCCACATCTAGCAAGACCGCACTCGCCAAGGGCGAAAGCGCACCGATGACATCACGCTTGAGCGCGATGACCTCTTTATATCCCACACGCTCAGGGGCATCGGGATTGATCGCCTTGACTAAACTGCCCCGTTGATCCATTGCCAACATAGCAAATGTGCCGTCGGGTTGCGAGCACTGTTGCAGTGATCGGCGTACCCCTAAAGATATTTTCATCTTAGCACCTCCCACAACTGCTTTGCATGCTAGAGTGGCGTTAGGTATAATCGAGGATAAGGATTAAAAGGCATAACTATCTTCGACTTCATGCCGCAATTTCATGCCGCAATACCTTGTGCCACGGCGTCTTTTCGTTCTGCAAAACAGTTGCATTCTTGACAGACTGCCGACTCGTTGTGAACTGCAATGCTTATGTTTGTCACAGTCGTTTTCGTCTCCATGGCTGTCATTGAATCGCCGGCATTGAATCGCTGGCATTGAGAGCGGAGAGTAAACGGCTGTTTGTCCATTGTACCCATATGTAGAGAGGATGCAAAGCGATATGCAACTTGTAAAACGGTCCTTTGGGATCGTGAGCCTCATGATGGCACTGGTGCTGTTGATTGCGGCATGTGCACCAGGTAACACTGCGCCTGCGGCACCCGCCGCAACCGAGGCCAGTGATGTCGCCGAGACCCCGGAAGCAGCCGAAGAAGCAGCCGAAGAGGCAACCGAAGAACCTGCCGAGGAAGCGGCCGCCCCTGCTGGGACTCCTTTGAAGGTGGGTCTGGTGACTGACGTAGGCCGCGTCAATGACCGCAGCTTTAACCAGTCGGCGTGGGAAGGTGTGCTACAGTATGCTGAAGCGGCTGGCATGAGCGAGGATGACTATCGCTATGTCGAAACCCAGGCGGCTACCGACTATGCCGATAACATCCAACAGTTTGTCGATGCTGGCTATGAGGTCATCGTCACGGTCGGCTTTGCGCTGGGTGAGGCAACGATTGCCGCCGCGCAGGAGAACCCCGACATCTACTTCATTGGTGTTGACCAGTTCCAGGCAGAGACACTCCCCAACCTGGTGGGTCTGGTCTTCCATGAGGATCACTCAGGCTTCTTGGCAGGTGCGCTGGCTGCCCAACTCACCAAGAGCGGCACCATTGCTGCTGTCTTGGGCACTGACTTGGTGCCACCTGTGGTTGCTTTCAAGGAAGGCTATGAGGCTGGCGCTCGATACATCACCCCCGACATCAACATTATCTCGACCTATCACCCTGGCGAGCTTTCCCAAGCGTTCACTGACCCCGAATGGGGTGCGGCGACCGCTCGCCAAGCCATTGATCAAGGGGCGGATGTGGTCTTTGGTGCTGGTGGTCTGACGGGCAATGGCGCATTGCAGGAAGTAGCCACCGAGCCAGGGCTGTACTGCATCGGCGTGGATACCGACCAGTGGGAGACGCTGCCTGCTGCCCGTCCTTGCTTGGTGTCGAGCGCCATGAAGCTGATTACGCCAGCCGTCGTTGACCTGCTCGGTACGGTTGCGGATGGCAGCTTCGCAGGTGGCAATTACTATGGTGAGGCAGGTCTGGCCCCGTTCCATGACTTTGAGGATGATGTGCCTCAAGAGGTCAAGGATAAGCTGGCTGAGATTGATGCCGGTCTGAAGGATGGTTCCATCACCACTGGTTACGGCCAATAGCTTTCAGACTGTCAAGTGCTCTTAAAGCGCAACACCTCAAGCTTGTATAGTATTTGATTCAATCACGTGATTCTGTAACGTGATTCTGTGGCAAAACGGGAGGTATGGACAGACCGCCTCCCGTTCTGCCACCCTCCGTTTGTTCGTTACATCTACGTTCCTGCATATCCGTTATTGTGCATGCCAACTCATGAGTGTTAATTCATACGTGACATTGCTCACGGAGTCGCTATGATCGCATCATCGCTGCAACGCGCAGCCCGTGCTCTGCTTGTTCCTGTCCTGGCTGTGGTGACAGCACTGCTCATTGGTGCGATCATCATGTTTATTTTTGGGGATAACCCGATTCAAGCCTATCGCGGGTTGTTTGCTGGGGCTTTCGAGTGGGGGCGTCCTCTTTCAACCACGATCCGCAAGATGACACCCCTGATCCTCACCGGCTTGTCAGTAGCTGTCGCCTTTAAGGCAGGGCTGTTTAACATCGGTGCATCGGGTCAATTCATGATGGGAACTATCGCTTCGGTGGCTGTGGGCACGAATTTTGAAGGACTGCCCATGATCATCCATCTTCCGCTGGCGGTTCTGGCGGGCATCGCGGGCGGAATGATCTGGGGCGCTATTCCCGGCATTCTCAAGGTGACAACAGGCGCGCATGAAGTCATTGTTACGATTATGCTCAACTATATCGCCTCCAACTTTGCCGGATGGACCGTCTACGCTGGCGGTACGCAAGGACAGACGCCTGGGCCTTTGTGGGATCCAACCGCGGGTGCAGTTTCCGAAACTGCCGATGTGCTGTCGAACGCCCAAATCCCCTGGCTGATTGACCCGCCCTATCGCATCCATTATGGCGTGATCCTCGCCTTGGTGGTGGCGGTTGTAATCTGGTGGCTGCTCTATAAGACCACTATCGGCTTTGAGATTCGCACGGTCGGGCTCAACATGAAGGCCGCACGCTATGCAGGCATGCGTGTTTCGCAACAGATCATTTTCGTTATGGCATTAGCGGGCGCGCTGGCAGGGTTGGCAGGGGCGATTGAAACACTGGGCCTCAATCACAAGTTTGCACCAGAGTTTAGCGGGGCAGTTGGCTTTGATGGCATTACTGTAGCGCTCTTGGGCCAGACGCATCCGCTTGGCGTTGTTTTATCAGCGTTTTTGATGGGCGCACTGGATGCAGGAGCGAGCCGGATGCAGTTTGAATCTGGGGTCGCCGCTGACATTATCCAGATTATCCAAGCACTGGTCTTGATCTTCGTCGCTGCGCCCACGATCATCCGTGGCTTCTTCCATATACGCCAGCCGACCAGCGAAGTCGAAACCCCCACCACACTCAGCGCCGGTTGGACCGGCTGACCGGAAAGGCCCCATGACTCAACAAGCAATCTGGCGGCGCACCTCGATCATCGCGGGGATATTGGCCGTGGCACTCGTCGTGATGGTCATCTTGGTCAATACTACCGGCCTGCGTAACGTCCTTTGGCTGCGGGTTCTCTTTGGCGTCAGTGCACTCAACTTCACCTTGCGCGCCACAGTGCCTTTGGTTTTGGGTGCGCTCAGTGGCATTTTGTGTGAGCGCACGGGTATTATCAATATTGGGATTGAAGGAATGATGCTAGCTGGGGCCTATGCTGCCTTTGTCGCCAAA
>CAMPHP010000419.1 GCA_946885925.1 uncultured Litorilinea sp. | reverse complement strand
ATTTAATAGTAATAATTTGTCAACCTTTGGCGTCTTTATTATTAGAAAGCTGATTTTTTAGAAAGCTGATTAGAGAGCTAAAGTTGTTAGGTGATTTATCTAAAGAACTTATCTACAGACAAGATAAGCAGCAGACAAGATAAGCAGTAGCTTTTTCTCTCATCCTATCATCCAAGTAGTGGTCCTGAGTGACGCTCGTCGCGGGGATTCAACGACGGAGGGGACGAATGCCAATGGCAGATCCACGTTCAACCGAAAATTGGCAGTTGGAAGAAGGGGGGCAGGAGGACGACAAATGGCTGCTTCAAGAGTCGGAGCAGCAAGTTTCCGACCAATGGACACTTCAGTCGACTCCTCTAGAACCGATCAACAGTTGGCAGCCTGTGGAATATGTCAAGCCTCCGCGGCCAGCAGGAGCCTGGATCTTACCCACAATTATTACAGTCGCCTTGTTAGTTACCTTAGGCTATGCTGGCTATCGTGTCATTCCGGCGCTCCTAGGCACAGAGACGGAGGCCACACCAACAGAGATGGCAGCGGCACCAGCCGAGACACCCGCGGATCAAGCGGCGGTAGAAACACCTGCACAGGTAGAGACGCCTCAAGAGGCGGCACCCGCTGCACAAGAGGCAGCGGCGACGCCTACCTTGCCGGCCCCCACGCCTACGCTCTCAAGCACCCTGGTAACACAGGAATTTGCCACGGTCAATAGTCCTTTTGGTGTGAATGCACGCTTTGCCCCGAATACAGATGCAGCAATTATTCGTATTCTTGAAAATGGTGAAACGCTCTTTGTCTTTGGTCAACAGGGTGAGTGGATTGAGCTATTTGTGGCTGACACCCCACTAACCGAAGGGCAGCCCCTTTCAGGTACAGTAGGCTTTGCCGCTGCCGAGTTCTTTACGATCAGCACGCAAGAGATTACGCCAGCATTGCGTGACCAGGTCTTGGCCTATGCGGGTAAGCTGCCCACACCAACACCAGAGGCCCCTGCTGAAGCCGTTCCACCTGCGGGAACAGAACCTAGCACCGGGTCGATTTCCGAGACGGGTGTGATTACACCTGAGACACCTATCTTGACGGTGACAATCAATGCCATCAACGGTGTCAACGTGCGCCGAACCCCTGCGACCGAGGATACAAATATCATCCGGCTCTTGGAAAATGGCACTGTCTTACCCGCGGTAGGACGTACAGCGGATAATCAATGGATCCAAGTCACGCTGCCCGATGCAGTAAACGGTTGGATTGCGACAGAGTTCCTAGTGCCCAGCGGCGATATTACGACCTTGCCGGTTGTAGATGAAAACGCTGCGATTACTGCACCCGCAGGCGCGCCGGTGAGTGCGACGGGGATTGTGACTTCGGGCTATGAACCGGACCCGCCCTATACCAATGTCGTCCCCGCCGATAATTCTCCGGCAATTATTGTGACGGTCGTTGACGGTGTGAATGCGCGCACCTCGCCAACGCTGGATGGAGAAGTGGAGGCTGTGGTGCCGCAGGGGGCTGTGCTTCCTGCTACGGGTCGCTCGGCAGACAGCCAGTGGGTACAGGTGGAATTGCCCACAGGTGTAACGGCCTGGATCTTCCGCGACACGGTAACCGCGACCCCTGCTGTGGGTGCGCTGCCCGCGGTGGATGGAGGCTTCCCCACCCCTGATCCAGAGGCAACAGTGGAAACGATCCTGTTGCCCACACCAACGCCAGCAGCAGATACCGCAGCACCCACTGCCGCGGCCCCGGCGGCTACAACTGCGCCGGAATCGTCAACGGTAACGGCTGAGGTTGTGCCCTTCTTGCTGCCCGTCTATAGCGAGCCAGACAGTGGATCTACTGTCGTTGTGCGTTCACAGCGTGGTTCCGACTTTGTGGTAATCGGCAGAACAGCCGATAGCGCATGGCTCCAGGTCACCACCGCAAATGGCGATAGTGGCTGGGTTGTTGCAGGCAATGTGCGAGTCACAGGCGATGTGAATGGTGTACCTGTTGTAGAACCTTAGTTGAATAGAGTATAGAGTAGAGCATGTAAAATGTGAGGGATAGCTTGTTGAGCTGTCTCAGCCGCATGGACTGAAGGCAAGCGGCCCCTGCTCGGCAAAGATAGCGCATGGCATACCGTGTGATGGCGTACCGTGTGATCATCTTGCCCAGCGGGGGCTTATTTGTGGGTAGTAGCTTCTTCAGAAGCAGTTCCTTGAGAGGCAGAATCTTGGGAGACGAGGAGACGATATCATGACTGACCGGCAAACCAATCTACTGGTCTGGGCTGGGGCGTTGATCGTCGCTGGGATTGTGTTGCTGCTCTTTAACTTTGATGTGCTGGCACGCTATGAACCGACCGCCCAATATGTCGTGGCAGGGTTATTAGGAGCAGGTGGGTTGGTCGCCCTCGTCTCTTATTTCTGGCGGCGTGACCAATGGTGGCGCTTGATGCCAGGATGGACGCTCATCGCTCTCGCCGTCATGGTGCTACTGAGCACCAACGATGCGGTAGCACGTCCCTATATTGCAGCAGTCTTGTTTGTAGGGCTGACGTTGGCCTTTGCCCATATCTACTTGGTCAATCGCGCCGAACATTGGTGGGCCATCATCCCTGGTGGCTTTATGCTGGTTCTGGCGGTGGTCATCAGCCTGAGCACCAACATCTCGCGGCTAGAGACCCTGGGTGCGATCTTGTTTGCCGGAATGGGATTGGTCTTTGCCCTCGTCTACCTGTTAGCAGGGAGGCGTCGTCACTGGTGGGCCTTGATTCCGGCTAGTGTGCTGATCTTTTTTGGGCTGATGGCCTATGCTGTAGAGAACACGGTACAAAGCGCGCTGTTAAAGTGGTGGCCCGCGATCTTAATCGTTATCGGTGCCGCGGTGGCCTTTTTCGCCGTCAGCCGTCCAACCCTACCCACCAAGTTGCCCGTGAATGTAGCACCACGATTCTCAACACGTAGTGCCTCATCAGCTAACTCGTCACCAGATAGCTCTTCACCAGATAAGGCCATGCCGGGTACATCCCTAGCGGATAGCTCGGCGGCTAACACGCAAGCGCAGTTGGGTGACTATAACCAGCCCGCACCGGGAGCCAGCGTCGAGGTCTTGTCCGATCCGGATCATCGTTGAGCGCAGAAGTTAGCGCATCCCAATCTTTAGCGGATTGAAGCCACAGGTTCAGCACAAGCCGCTTCGCCAGATGTTAATCCCTCACCGCGCATGATGTCGATTTCACGACGGCTGCGGCTTAGGTAGGAGCGCAATTCTTCAAGTCCATAGTGCCGTGCCAACCCTCTTGCACTGACACCGGGTCGCTTCGCTTTTAACACAAACCACTGCTCACGCTCGAGCCATTGTTCGACTTCAACGTCATCGCCCCGTTCAGCCAACAATTTCTTCAGCTTATCCACGTTGAAATTCTCGTGGTATATGCCACGATCTAGGTCAATCGTGACATGGCTCACGTTGATCTCTTCACCTTTTTCATAGAAAATCTCGTCGCCATTAATGTCATAGACAGCGCAATCGGGCATATAGGTGGCGGTGACAATATAAAAATGATGGTTGATCGCATGGGCCTGTAAAGAGCGACCCGCAGAGTATGCACTGGGCCATAGCACGACTTCTGCACCCTGGTCGGCCAACCGCTGCCAGACTTCTGGGAAATTCACGTCAAAACAGATCGCCATCCCCACACAGCCGAAATCTGTCTGCGCCACAGGCACTTGAATCCCTATATTCACCGGCGGCTCCAAATCATATTCCGACCAATACGGGTATACCTTGTCATAGATAGCAGCGAACCTACCCTGCCGGTCGAGCAAAACAGCCGTATTGAACCGCAAGGAACCCGCTTGACGGTCAAAGGGGCAGATAATATAGGTGTTGTAGCGTCGAGCCACCTCGGATAATGTGGTGACAATCTGCCCTTCAAGTGTCTCCGGCTTGTTGTTCTGGCTGCGCCAAGTTTCCGGCAGAATGATAATATCGGGCCTCTGTGCGGCCTCTTGTTCAACCAAACGAATGATCCTGTCGAACTCTTGTGTCTTCGGCGCAAAACCAATACTCACTATCCGGACAGGGCGACCTATCGTCTGCTCTCCCGTATGCCCATTTGTAGCAATTCCATGATTGTTCATAGCACCCCTAGCTCCCATGAAAAGACCCACAAATCACCCTCGATTAATCAATCTTCAACTAATCAATCTTCATAGACCCAGCGTTTGCGTACATTCCAGTTGAACAGAGTAACGATGAGGATAATAAAAAAGAGTACCCAGGCGACCGATGATGCGTAGCCCATACGCAAGAACAGAAATCCTTGTTGATAGAGGAACATGGCAATACTGATTGTGGAATCTTGCGGGCCGCCCTCCGTCATGACATACATCTGTTCAAAGACTTGAAAGCTTGCAATGATTGCTGTCGTCATGACAAAAAAGATAGCGGGCGATATGAGCGGCAGCGTCATCTTAT
>CAMPHP010000418.1 GCA_946885925.1 uncultured Litorilinea sp. | reverse complement strand
CCTACCTTGGCGCAAGCCTGGTTGGTTCAACGACTGGCGCTATCTTTGCGTCGGTGGGTTTGGCTGCACTAGGCCTGGGGCCGCAGCGCGATCCGACGCTGGGCGTAACCATCTACTGGGTGATGACACAGAATGCTTTTGTGCGTGGTATGTGGTGGTGGGCAGCCGTGCCCATTACGGTGATTGTGCTTATCTTCGTTATGCTCTTTTTCATCTCTGCTGGGTTAGATGAGTTGGCGAATCCCAGAGTACGGAGGACAGTGTGAACGAGTTCGTGCTGCGCGTACAAAATCTAGATGTGCAATATTACACTGATGCGGGGATTGTGTATGCCAACAATAACATTAGCTTTGATCTAAGGCCTGGTGAACGCCTGGGCTTGGTGGGTGAATCGGGTTCGGGCAAATCGACTCTGGCCCTGGCGATTTTGCGCATGATCAAGGCACCAGGCAAGATTGCGGCCGGACAGATCCTGTTAGATAACACAGATCTGACCAGGTTGACTGAGGAGGAGATGCGCATTGTGCGCTCAAATCAGGTCAGCATGGTGCCACAGGGGGCAATGAACTCGCTCAACCCAGTGATGAAGATCAAAGATCAACTCCTTGATACGATGATCGATCACAACCTTGGACTGACCCAGGTACAGATGGAAAAGGTCGCTAGTGATGCACTCAGGGCTGTGGAACTTGATCCTGCCGTAGGGAACATGTATCCACATGAGTTGAGCGGTGGCATGAAGCAGCGTGCCTGTATCGCCATCGCGATTGTGATGGCTCCCAAGGTTATCATTGCCGATGAGCCAACCAGCGCGCTGGATGTGGTAACACAGCGCCAAGTCATGCAAACCATCGGGCGAATTCAAAAAGAGATGGGGAGTGCTGTAATCCTCATCGGTCATGATATGGGATTGATGGCCCAGTTTGTGGATCGATTGGCCGTAATGTATGCCGGAAAAATGGCAGAATTAGGAAGCGTGGAAGATATCTTTACCGAGCCACTGCATCCCTATACCCAACTGCTAATTGATTCATTGCCTGTATTGGGCAAACGGGGAGTCTTTCGGGGTATTCCTGGTATTACGCCGTTGCTGCGTGACCTCCCGCCGGGGTGCGTCTTCAATGACCGCTGTCCCCATGCGATGGCGATTTGCAAACAAGTTGATCCGGCCTTTGCCATGCACAGGCCCGAACATTGGGCAGCCTGCCATCTTTATAATGATTCGATGCCGGATGCAGTTCCGGGTGCAATTTCCAGTGGGACGAGAACATCATGAGCCATCTATTGGAACTCCGCAGAGTCACCAAAGTTTTTAAGGGTGGCACAAAAGCATTAGACGATATTTCATTCTCTGTGGATGATGACAAGCCTAGCATCATTGCCGTTGCGGGTGAAAGCGGTAGCGGCAAGACGACGCTGGGCATGATGACGTTAGGATTTCTTGCACCCTCGAATGGCGAAGTGCTCTTTCAGGGGCGCAACATTCATAAGCTGAATGGGCGCGAACTAACGGCCTTTCGCAAAGAGGTACAAGCGGTTTTTCAAGACCCGTTTGCGGCATACAATCCGTTTTATAAGGTTGACCACATCATGGAAGTGCCTATCGCCAATTTCAAGTTGGCGAAATCGGATGCCGAGGCGCGGCGCATGATGGAGGAATCCTTGGTCGGCGTCGGGTTGCGACCGGAGGAGACCTTGGGTCGCTTCCCTCACCAGTTAAGCGGTGGGCAGCGGCAGCGGTTGGCGGTAGCACGCGCGCTGCTGATGCGCCCCAAGCTTCTGATTGCTGATGAGCCAGTCTCGATGGTGGATGCTTCCTTGCGTGCGACGATTTTGGAGAGCTTGAATAAGCTTAATAAAGAGTTGTCCGTTACCATCCTCTATATTACCCATGACCTGACCACCGCCTATCATGTCAGCGATTACATTATTATTTTGTATCGTGGGTCGGTGATGGAAGCGGGTGATGTGGATGCGGTGATTAGCGAACCCAAGCATCCCTATACCCAGTTGCTGATTGATTCGATTCCGTGGCCTGATATAACACGCCAGTGGGGCCAACATGCGGTTGTCTCGACAGATGAGGACAAGTCAGCGGCGTCGATGACGGGTTGCAAGTTTGCCGGGCGCTGTCCCCATGTGATGGAGAAATGCAAGGTAAGCCCACCTCCGCTCTACCAGGTAGATAATCAACGTGTGGCGTCTTGCTATCTCTATGATGAGAAGCCGGTCTTGCCTGGCGAGGAATTGGGCACGCTCTTTAAGTCAAAGAAGCCCATCATCACGCCAGCGACCAATGGAGATCATCCTAGAGGCGTACTATAGTATAGATTCTCGTTACGTAGGCGACAGAGGGAGTTTCTTTCTGTCGCCTATTTTATAGGAAGTCAACCTGGGGTGGCATAGCGGGCATGATACTCGTGTTCCAAGATGCTCATCCACACATCGGACTCCCATCGCCCAGCGATCCAAGCGCCTTCTCGCTCAATGCCTTCTTGCACAAATCCTGCTTTGGTATAGGCACGGATGGCGCGCTGGTTGTAGGCGAGGACACGCAGATCGACCCGGTGGAGATTGAGCATATTGAAGGCGTAGCCCAAGACCAACACGGTTGCTTCGGTGCCCAAACCTCGGTCCCAGCAGGTAGGATCAAAGATGCCAATTGCATAGCGGGCGCGACGATTGGCCGTGTCTAACTGGTGAAGGCGAGCGTGACCAATGGCGCGCCCTTGCCATTCGATCATCCAGGTGTAAGGCTGATTGCATAAAAGGTCGTACCACTTCTCTGCATCAGCGTTGGTCATCGGCGCATCATTTGGTTCAGCGGCTCCTACCATGCGGCGGAATTCGCTGTTACGTCCAATACGTTGCCTGTCTGTAATATCAGTAGGCTGAGGCGGGCGCAGGCAAAGATTGTCTCCAACGAGGGTTGGTACAGGTGATGGGACAGCGATAGGAGTCATTGAGGCCAACCTTACAAGAGTCTTGCTAGGGTAATTTGGGTGTAGCCATTGTAGCTGGTGATTGTAACTGGTGATTGTAGTAGCATCAAGTTTGTGACGTAAGTCATAAGAACCAGGGAGAGCCGCTCAATATGACTGTTTCACGCGAAAATTCCAAAATGGTCTATCAGGGCATCAAGGATGCGGGCATCCGTTTTATCACCGCGCTGCCAGAGACTTGGTTGGTCTATTTGTTGCAAATGGCGGAAGATGACCCGGATATGTGCTTGGTGGAGGTGGCGAAAGAGGAAGAGGCGATTGGAATTGCCGCTGGTGCTCATTTTGCTGGCACACCCAATCTACTCCTAATGCAAAACCACGGTTTCTTGGGGGCGATTAATGGCATTGTCTCGTTATCGATGCTATACAGCGTGCCACTTTGTATGTTGATTGCCCATCGCGGTCATATGGGGGAACCCTATCCGTGGCACACACGCGGCGGCATTGTCACCGAGCCGGTATTGCGCGGGTTAGGTATTCCATTTGACTTTGCGCGCGACCCCAAGCAGATCGCACGGCAAGTCCGCGAAGCCCATACTTTTTCCTTGAGTTCATTGTCGCCAGTGGCGTTACTGTTGACGCGTGATCTGATGGAAGGCGAGGAATAGGGAGCCGCCATGAAACGTGCACAATGCATTGAAGCGATCTACGGGGAGTTGGACGAGTGGCTGGTGGTGACGATCATGGGGGCGTGTGCCCAGGAATTGTATGATCTAGGCCACAAGGAGAATTTCTTTTATCTCCAACATGCGATGGGGCTTGCCTCGTCCATTGGACTGGGTTTGGCAATGAATCTGCCAGACGAAAAGGTGCTCGTGCTGGATGGCGATGGTTCGGTCCTGATGAATTTAGGGACGTTGGCAACGCTGGCGCGTTATCGCCCAAAGAACTTGGTGCATATTGTCTTTGACAATGGCAGTATGCTCTCCACGGGTGGCTTTCCTACGCACACCACCAGCGGCATCACTGACCTCGCCACCATTGCGCGCGGTGCCGGGATACCTCACGTTGCCGCCGTGAGCAGCTTTTATGAATTTATGGAGGCTGCAGCAGCGGCTTTTGACCGCCATGACCTGAGTGTGATCGTCGCTAAAGTGGAAGCGACGGGGCCTGATCACTTTGGCATGGACCTAAAGCTGCCGGAAAATGCTTTCCGTTTTGAGCGATCTGTTCGTGAGCGACAGCGGCAGCGTATCACTGCTTGAGCCAACATTTGATCCGACATCGATCTGTTTCGCGGTTTATTTAATATACCTCAAGTTGCCATCTTTGGGAAACACTCTGTTCTGTCATGCCGCAGGCATCTCTCTGGAATCTCGACGGCAGAGAGATCCCTACGGGATGACAGGCGTACTGAATTCGACGCAGCGAAAGATCGTCAGAGCACAATCCACAGAGCACGCGATCCAAGATGGCAACTTGAGCTAATACAAGAATAGAGGAGCAGTCCATGCAAGAGAC
>CAMPHP010000417.1 GCA_946885925.1 uncultured Litorilinea sp. | reverse complement strand
AACAGTAGACACCTGACAATAGACACACAACTTTGAAAGAAACTTCAGCGAAAGAAACTTCAGCATGAGCGATTCACTCGACCCTACTCCCTCGCCACAGGCTGCCGGTTCACAGGTTGACACGCGTATGGACATCGGCCCTGTGGTGCAAGTGGGCATAATTGTGCGCGACGCCGAAGCCACAGTCGCCGCCTGGACAAGCCGCTTTAAGCTCGGCCCTGCCCAATTTGTAGATTGGCCGATTCCTGGCAAGAACTTAGAGGCGACTGCAACTTATCATGGCAAACCTGCCAACTTTCGGATGCGCCTTGCTTTCCTCCAAGTAGGCCCTGTGCAGTTGGAATTCATTCAACCCCTGGAAGGGGAGAATATCTACAGTGACTTTCTCAACGAGCATGGCGAAGGGCTGCACCATATATTATTCGAGGTGGAAGACCCCAATGCCATTGCGGCTGGGCTAGGTGTGCCTGTATTGCAGAGCGGCGGCTCCTCCCTTCGCCCCGGTGCTATCTGGTCCTATCTGGATACTCAAGAGATGCTGAGTGCTATGATCGAGTTACGGACGAAACTGTAATACTTAGAAGCCCTGTTGAGCGAGATAGCGACGGCTAATTTGTGCGCTGATCAAGGGGGTGGGTTGTTGGGTGACATCAGTTTCTACAATGAGCCAGCCAGCGTAATCGGCACGATTTAAGATCCGAAAAACCGCAGGGAAATTCACAAAGCCTTGGCCTAACTCCGTAAAAATGCCATGTTCGCTAAAGGTGCGGTAATCCCAATTCTTTTCGCGGCCTTCTGCCAGAACATTCGGATCAATGTCTTTGATGTGCATCGATTTGATGGACATGGCATATTCGCGACAGAACTGAACCACATCAACGCCACCCCATGCCAAATGACCCGTATCTGGCCCCATAAAGACCTTGTTGTGGTCAACCATATCCCAGAGCCGGTCAATTTCAGACTTGGTTTCGATCACGCTGCCAACGTGGTTGTGGAAGCAAGCGTGTACGCCCCGTTCTAGTGTGATCGCCCCTATCTGGTTGAGCACCTTTGCAAATTGACGGTACTCGTCATGGCTCATGCTGTCGACTGGTTGGACATGACCAGATACCTGGCGGCGTGTTAAACCGCGCGCTGTTACATAGGAATCAAAGCCGCCTGCCGCAACAAACAGTTCTGTGCAACCGGCTGCCTGGGCAAATTCGGCATAGTGTTGAGCGCGCATCAAGATCTCTGCTTCTCGCTCGACACGCCAAAAATCTGCGCCGAGATAACCGGGTGCGGGTTTTAGCTTCGCTTGTTCAAAGCGGGCAAGTGTCTCCGCCGTAGTTTCATTCTGACGCGGCCCGGCAGGCGCGCCATCATAACCTGCTAGTGCAATCTCTGCTAGGACCTCGGCTTCATCCACATTCTTCCAAGTGATCTGCCCACAGCCAATCCAAATTTTCTTCATGCTGGAAATGCCTTCTCATGTCTTTAGATGATAGTTGCAGCCGTGTGTTGTTGCAGAGTATGCACCAAGAGCAAAGATCAAGAGGACCGGCTCACTTTGCCACCAAGCTGTAAATCACGCTGCGTTCCCAATATATACAGCGCGTTGGTTAAAAAAAAACTGACAAATGACTGTCGTACTTGCGATCCTTTGATACATCTTGGTCTAAGTAGATTGTATTGCTTAATTGAGAAGCGTTCTCAATTTCATTGCAAACAGGACAAAATGTGTTACAATGAAGGGTACGATGTCTGCTTTATAGGGTGCTATCTCAAAGATAATCAGAAAAACAGCCAGAGAGGCGACCCGGTTACATCACAAGGAATCGAACTATGTTTGGTCTACTCCAGCGTCAGCGTCCAGTATCGCATAATGCCACAGCTCCAGTGCTTGAACTGGAAGGAGTGACTGCGCGCTATGACGGCACACCGGCATTGGAGAACGTCTCATTCCGTGTGCGCCGCGGTGACCAAGTTGCAGTGGTAGGACCCAACGGTGCTGGCAAGAGCACCCTTTTTAATATCATCGCCGGAATTCTTAAACCACAGCAAGGGGTTGTACGCATTGCTGGCAGTGGACCCTCTGATCACATTTGCATCGGCTACGTTCCTCAACGCAACCGGATCGATTGGCGTTTCCCGGTGAATGTTGAAGATGTTGTCATGATGGGAAGGATCGGCAAGATAGGGTTGCTGCGTCGCCCTGGTCGCGAGGACCGGCAAAAGGTACGAGATGCGCTAGCCAAAGTGGATATGCTATCTTTTGCCCACCGTCAGATTGGTGAACTTTCTGGCGGGCAACAGCAGCGCGTCTTTTTGGCGCGGGCGTTGGCACAAGAGGCAGAGTTGTTACTGTTGGACGAGCCTTTGGCTGGTTTGGATATGCCTAGCCAAGAAGCCATCTTACGGATTCTGTCGCAGATGCGTGCAGACGGAATTACAATTCTCGTTGCTACCCACGATCTAAATCAAGCCGCAGAGAAGTTTGACCAAATGATACTGCTCAACCGGCGGGTGATTGCCTATGGTCCGCCGAGCGAGGTCTTGACCACAGAGAATTTGGCGCGTGCCTATGGCGGGCAGTTGCATGTGCTCCATACCCCCGATGGCGATATCCTTATCAACGATTCGTGCTGTGGTGGTGGCAAACCGCCGGTGGCCCCGCTGGTTGGTACGCCCGACGCGATGATTACACAGTAGCGTTCTCGGGGTAGAGTTCTCTAGGAAGAAATTCAATCAAGACAGAGGGTGGCAATGTTGGAGTGGTTGATCGAGCCATTGAGCTATGGCTTTATGTGGCGCGGCCTCCTGGCTGCGATTATGGTAGGGACCATCTGTGCCGTGCTGGGGACCTATGTGATCCTGCAAGGCATGGCCTTTTTTGGCGATGCCCTGGCGCATACGATTCTGCCTGGGGTGGTGATTGCCTATCTACTCGGCTGGCCTTTGGCTGTGGGTGCGCTGATCTTTGGGGTGCTGAGTGCGATTGGCATTGGTGCCCTGAGCCAGCGGGGCGAGGTGCGTGAGGATACGGCGATTGGTGTCATCTTTGCCGGAAGCTTTGCCCTGGGCGTTGCCATGCTCAGTACGGT
The DNA here is from genome assembly GCA_946885925.1 of uncultured Litorilinea sp. Next base: position 1,377 of record CAMPHP010000417.1, on the reverse strand, counting down.
GCGTTCCTATGCCGTGGACTTGGCCCACATTCTCTTTGGCGATGTACTGGGTGTCTCTCCTACAGATTTGTGGGTGACAGCAGGATTGGGCGCTGTGGTCCTGCTCCTGGTTTTCTTCTTTTACAAAGAGTTTTTGGTGATGGCTTTTGATCCCACCCTGGCGGTGGTATTGCGGCTGCCGGTGAAGGTGCTGCGCTATCTGCTCTTGATCATGATTGCAGTAACCATTGTGATTTCGCTGCAAACGGTGGGGATGGCGTTGATGCTAGCCATGTTGGTGACACCCGCCGCCGCGGCTCAATTGCTGACCCGGCGCTTGCCCACGATGATGGCGACTGCCGCGTTGATTGGCGCGCTGTCGAATGTAACTGGGCTTTATATTAGCTACTATATCAATATTGCCTCTGGACCCGCTATGGTGCTGGTAGCGACTGCGGTCTTTTGCCTGGTCTTTCTGCTTGCCCCGGAGCGCGGCTTCGTCTGGCGGCGGCTTGCGCTCCAACCCGTGGCATCATAGGGTACATACCTCGGTGTGGAAACCTTCCTTGGAACTTCAGGCTCCAAGGAAGGCAGCGGGTCGTTTTGTGCGGCATCAAATTGATCCCTCTGCAAGTAGTTGCATAGTCCCCTATTTGCTATAATCACCCCAGCTATACCTCATCACTTTAGATCACTTTAGCAATCACTTTAGCAGCATAGCTTTAGTGCAACAAGATGATCATCCGGTTTGTCGATCTGCTAAAAGAGGTCTGGCGAAAGAGACACAGTAAGAGATCTGACAGCCATACCTGGTGATTGTCTTTCACGTAAGGAATCTCTATGTCTATTAAACCCGACTACTGGATCCGGCTCATGGCGCGCGAACATGCGATGATCGAGCCATTTGAGGAACGACAGGTCAGCAAGGGGACAATCTCGTTTGGCTTGAGCAGCTTTGGCTATGATATTCGCGTCGCTGATGAATTCCGCATCTTTACAGCGGCAACCGGACGGCTGACCGTGGTTGATCCAAAAGCCATTGACGAAAGCGCCATGTCTTTTTATCAGGGTGACGTCTGCATCATTCCCCCCAACAGCTTTGCGTTGGCGCGCACCGTGGAGTATTTTCGCATCCCCCGCAATGTCATCACATTATGCGTGGGGAAATCAACCTATGCTCGTTGTGGAATCATTGTCAATGTGACTCCCTTTGAACCGGCGTGGGAGGGGTTTGTGACGTTGGAAATCTCCAACACCACGCCGCTGCCTGCCAAAATTTACGCCAACGAGGGGATTGCTCAGGTCTTGTTCTTTGAAGGAGATAATCCGGAGATTTCCTATGCCGACCGCCAGGGTAAATATCAGGGTCAAGTTGGGATTACCCTGCCACGTATGAAG
>CAMPHP010000416.1 GCA_946885925.1 uncultured Litorilinea sp. | reverse complement strand
CTGTAGGAAAGTTTAATGAAGAGGCTGTTAAAAAAGCTGTTGAAGAAGCCTTTGCCTTCGTGCTCGGCATAGTGGCGGCGGGCCAAATCCTGATCGACTTGCTTCAGACGCATTGCCACGATCTTGAGACCGCGACGCTCGAAGCGGCCAATAATCTCGCCAATCAGCCCACGTTGCACAGCATCTGGCTTGATAATGATAAACGTACGTTCCATATTTGTTTTGCTCCTAACTCCTAAAATCGAAGGTAAAGATTCTTTGCCAATAAAAGAATTGGCTATGGTTAAGCTGCTTCCAGATAGGAAGCAAGCCATTCCGCCTCATCAGGAGCCACATGGAGCGTTAGCGGCGTGGTAACAGCATGGGTGGTAACCGGCACACCCAGAATACCACCAGCAAACTCTCCATCCGGATCCATCGTGCTAATCGGGTGTTGGGCCAATGCTTGGTCGTTCTCATCGCCTATAGCATCCAAGACCACCCACGCCAAGAGAAGATGAGGTTGGCTTTGTACCAAGTGGCGAGCCAACGCATAAGCTTCTTCAACCGCGCGGCTTTGCCACAGCGCCGCCATCAGACACAACTGAAAGTCAATGCGCCGCGGGTCAGCCTTGACCAACTGGCGATAGGCGCGCGCCGCAGATTCCCAACGCAGCCCATGCAAATAGATCATGGCAAGGGAGGCGAAATCCAGTGCAAGAGCATCGGGATCATCCAAACTGGTGCGCGCCAGCCCAGCACGGATCTCTGGCGCATAGGGACTCATCTCAAAGGCGCGCTGCCACATGGCGTGCGCTTGCGCGCGCTGGCCGCGCTGTTCCGCCGCATCCGCCAAAGCTTGCCACGCCAATGGGTTGCCTGGGTCAGCTTGCAACAGTCGCCTTGCCCAATCTTCCCCCTCATCCCACCGTTTGAGCATCCACGCAATGTGCAATAGACGCTGATAGGTTGCCAGATGACGTGGCAAGTGGTGCAGGATCACCTGCGCCATGCGCGCGGCTTCCTCCGGCTCGCCACGAGCCAACGCACGGTCAATTGCTCTACTCCAGTCAGCCAGTGCAGTCGGCTCGCGCACCTCTGTATCCATTGCGATATTCGTTGTTGGCACACCCGATTCAGCGCTCATAATCCACCTATTATCTATGCTCGGTGGCTATCTGGAAAAAATACGAGGTGAGGTATGGTGCGAATGGAGGGCAGAACTTAGCTTGGCACAACTGCCTTCCAGAGATGCCTCCGGTGACGAACGGCAACACCCTCTCCACTGCTATGTTCGGCAAAGATTTGGCCGAGGTGTGGCTCGACTTCGGCAAAGGAGGGTACTTCATCAGGGGTGTGACCCCAGGTTAGCCGGATATAAAGCTGCTCTGGCTCGGTGAAATACTCTGGCACATCAAAGCTCCACCAGCTGTGAATACTCAACCCGCTTAGGGCAAGCCTCCTTTCGATGATGGGACGTGCCCAGTTTGGATCCGTCCCAACTTGCCACTGAAGTTCCGCCGGGAGTTGATGGTGCCAGGGTGGCATGGGCAAGGTATCGGGGATGAGCATTAAGAGCGTTGCGCCGGGTCGTGCCACGCGCCGCGCATCTTCGACCCAGTGAAAGGGGCCTTTACTGCAAATTAGCAGATCGAAAGAGTTCTCACCGGCTGGGATACGTGCCTGACCATTATTGGCAGGCAGAGAGGAGTCATAGCAGACGAATCGGGCATTTTGGATGCCTTGGGCAAGCGCGGCTTGTTGGGCCAGCTCGACATAGCGACTGACCACATCATAGCCCAACACGGAACGACAGGAGGGCGCAATCCGCAGCGCAACCGTACCATGACCACAGGCTACATCCAACACATCCTGCGTAGGGCCAAGATGCTGCTCGACCAATGCTAAGTAGGCATCTTCGCCGTTGCCCGCGGCTATGTTTGAGTGCCAAGGATAGATATAGCCTTCCTGCAGTGTTGACAGGCGCTGATACCATTCGGGAGAGTGGGGACGAACCATACTGTACGCCTCGTTAGTTCATGTTATCAGTTCATGTTATCTTAGTGCACACTATAAGACTGGGTAAGTTTGGCTAACGCCTACCATGTACTTATCCGCGTGCTTACCTGTGCACTTTATGACAAACTTATAATCTTGACCAATCGAAGGAGCATACAGTGGCTTATCAGCCTGCCGAAACACGCTATGAGACAATGCAATACCGCCGTAGCGGGCGCAGTGGTCTCAAATTGCCAGCCATTTCGTTAGGGTTGTGGCAAAATTTTGGTGGTGTTGACACCGTGGAAAATGCCCGCGCCAGGCTGCGCCGAGCGTTTGACCTAGGCATCACTCATTTTGACCTGGCAAATAACTATGGGCCACCTCCCGGCTCGGCAGAGGAAAATTTTGGGCATATCTTCGCCCAGGATTTTGCGCCTTATCGCGATGAACTGATCATCTCCAGTAAGGCAGGCTATCGGATGTGGCCTGGGCCGTATGGCGAATGGGGTTCACGCAAGTATCTAATTGCCAGCCTCGACCAAAGCCTCAAGCGTATGGGGCTGGATTACGTGGATATCTTCTATAGCCATCGCCCCGACCCGGAGACGCCTCTGGAAGAGACGATGGGCGCACTGGACTCTATCGTCCGCAGTGGGCGCGCGCTCTACGTGGGTATCTCGTCGTATACTGCCGAACAGACAAGTCAAGCCGCGGCCATCCTGCGCGATTTGGGTACACCCTGTCTGATCCATCAGCCGCGCTATAACATGCTGGACCGCTGGATCGAAGATGGGCTGCTCGATGTACTCAACACAGAAGGCATCGGCTGTATTGTCTATTCTCCGCTGGCCCAGGGGATACTAACCAACAAATACCTAGAGGGCGTGCCAGCGGATTCACGCGCGGGCAAGGCGCAGGGTCGCTTTGGTTGGGATGACCGGCTCAAGGCAAACATAGACAAGGTACACAAGTTGAATCAGCTAGCCCAAAGCCGCGGGCAGACGATGGCGCAGTTGGCAATCGCCTGGGTGCTGCGCCATCCTAACATGACCTCGGCGCTGATCGGTGCCAGCCGCGTGGCGCAAATTGATGATGCCGTGACAACACTGGACAATCTCGCATTTAGCAATGAAGAACTGGCGAGCATTGATGCGATCTTAAGCGGGTCATAATCTAGGTTGGCAAGCGTTCCAGGCAGCCTAATTGTGGGATGAAGGCTTTCTAGAACGCTTGCCCTTGGTGTAGTGGTTCCCTCTATAAGGAGGCGAAGCATGGAAAACGGTTTGCATGAGGCCATTGAAGTAAAGCGTGCCTCCTATGACGACAAGACAATTCTGCGCCATCTTCTCGAACTCTATTGCTATGATTTTAGTGAATTCGACGGAGCAGACGTAGATAAACATGGCCTGTTCAACTACAAGTATCTCGACCAGTATTGGACAGAGATTAACCGCCACCCCTTTCTGATCCGGGTTGAAGGCAAAATTGCGGGCTTTGCTTTGATCCACGAAGCAAAGAGAGAAGGGTACGAACCTTCTTTCTTCATGGCCGAATTCTTTATCATGAGAAAATACCGCCGCAAGGGAATTGGTGGAATTGTAGCCTACCAATTTTTCGATCTCTACCAGGGAGAGTGGTTCGTCTCTCAAATCTTAACAAACCGCGCAGCCCAACTGTTTTGGCACAAAGTGATTGATCGCTATACAGCAGGAAATTTTGAGGAGATTCGAGCAGAAGATTGGGAAGGGATCATTCAAAACTTCAACACTCGACAGCGCAACCCGGCTAACGGTAATGCGTCACAACGCTCGCGCCGTTAGCTGCAAAACTCGTTCGTTGCACGAGGGTTCGTTGCCTGGTATAGTCACTTGGCTCACCCAAACACGCAGTCACAATAATAGCACCGTGGACGATCCTGCCTGGAGAATTATCTTTTATCAACAGACTCACAGGAGTAGCAGCATGGCCTATCTATCGAAAGCCCAAGTTGCCCAATTTGAGGAGCAGGGCTACTTGGCGGTTGACGACCTTTTTGATCCCCAGAAAGACCTAGAACCCATTATTGAAGAGTACAAAGGTGTGCTAGATCGCCTGGCAAAAGAACTCTATGCCCAGGGCGAGATTTCATCCACCTATGCCGAATTGCCCTTTGGTAAACGCCTCACCCAAATTTACGCCGAGTCGGGCAAAGTCCACGCCCAATATTTCGACTTCTCCCTGCCCTATCCCAATATCCACGAAGACACACCCATGTGGGTAGGCCCGGCGGTCTTCAATGTGATGCGAAACGAACGGCTCCTAGATGCTGTCGAGTCTTTGATCGGGCCGGAAATTTACTCCAACCCAGTCCAGCATGTGCGTATTAAGCCACCCGAACACCTGACACCCAAGAATCCGGAGACAGGTCAAGTACAATTGGGGGCAACACCCTGGCACCAGGACAACGGCGTGGTGCTACCCGAAGCCGATGATACACAAATGCTC
>CAMPHP010000415.1 GCA_946885925.1 uncultured Litorilinea sp. | reverse complement strand
CGCGTAGTGGGGCCCAGAGGGCACCCCGGCCCACCAGCGGGAGAAATGACAGTGCAAATTTATGCGCTGAGTAGCAATGCAAGTCAATTAGGGCTGATTCCGTCCTAATTCAGGTTGATACTCAGATGTGGAGGATTGCTGGTAATTGAATGCGCCATCACTAGTTTCTAGGAAACTACAGGAGGGTATTGTGTCTGGATCTCAAATCGTTGTCACAAATTTATCTAAAACCTATCGTGTACCCGACCGGCAAGCGGGGCTTAAAGCCACATTGCAAAGCTTTGTTAAGCGCAGCTATCAGGAGGTTCCCGCCGTACAGGAGATTAGCTTTTCAATTAATGCAGGTGAGGTGGTCGGCTTTATCGGGCCAAATGGCGCGGGCAAGACGACGACACTCAAAATTGTATCCGGGTTGTTGCATCCCACTTCGGGCGAGGTGCGCGTAGCAGGAGAGATCCCCTGGCAGCGCAAGGCCAGCTATTTGAGCCAGATTAGCATGGTAATGGGCAATAAGAGCCAGGTGATGTGGGATATTCCTCCGCTTGATAGCTATGCGGTTCTGGGTGCGATTTATCGTGTACCTGCAAATGAACTGCGGCGGCGAATCGATGAACTGGCTTCGCTGTTGGATGTGACCGACCTGTTGACCAAGCCAGTGCGTAACCTTTCGCTGGGTGAGCGGATGAAGTGTGAACTGATCGCTTCGCTGCTCCATTATCCGGCGGTCTTGTTTTTGGATGAGCCAACGCTGGGGTTGGATATCTCGACTCAGCGCCGCTTGCGCGAGTTTATTGGTGAATATAACCGGCGCACAGGTGCAACCATTATTCTCACTAGCCATTACATGGCAGATGTGCAGGCGCTTTGTCCGCGGCTCATGGTGATCCACCACGGCAGACTCATTTATGATGGGCAACTCTCACAACTTGTACAGCGCATTGCGCCTTTCAAATTGATCCAACTGACGCTTGATAGTGAGCGCACCAACGGGGGGATCGAGTTCCCGGCTGGGGTAGAGGTAATCGAACAGGAAAATGAGCGACTTACGCTGCGCGCAAGCCGCAATGTGATTCCTGCAATGACGGCGCAGTTGTTGAATACGCTGCCGATTCTTGACCTAACCGTGGAGGAGCCTTCGATTGAGGCTGTGATTGACCAAATTTATACGGATCAAAGTGTATCAGGCGCAATGGCTACAAACCAGCCTGCTGCCAACCAGCTTGTTACGGGACAGCCTATTAGCCAAGTTGTTGCAGGAGGTGCATCGTGAACGTTCGTGCCGGTTGGATGCTGATCCAGCGCACCTGGTTGTCGTGGATGCAAAGTCGTAGTTTCTTTTATATCTTGGCCTTTGGATGGATGGTCGGGCCGCTCATCTATCTCTTTGTCTGGTCAACTGCGGCGGGCGGCGAAACGGTTGGAGGATGGACACGCGGCGAATTCGTGGCCTATTACCTTGTGCTGATCAACGTCAACCAATTGACCTATGGCGTCACCAATTGGACGGCTGCGGAACTGATCCGCACGGGTGGTTTAAGCCGGTTGCTGCTTTATCCAATGGCACCCATCTTTGATACGCTGGCTTCGGAGATCGCTGGCAAGGTCGTGTTTATGACCTTTGTGATTCCGGTAACGGGAGTACTTGCCTGGCTGCTTAAGCCGACCTTGAACCCGACAGGCACAGAGGTCGCGCTCTTTGTGGTGGCGCTGTTGGGTGCTTGGATGCTGCGCTTTGTTTGGAACTATGCTTTTGCGCTGCTCGCCTTTTGGTTTACTCGTTCCGATGCGCTCCTGGGCATCCAAGATACCTTTACCTTTTTGCTAGCAGGCCAGATTGCGCCCGTTGCATTGCTGCCAGGGGCTATGCAAACGCTGGCGATTTGGCTGCCTTTCCGCTACATGCTGGGCTTCCCGGTGGAAATTCTGACGGGCCAGCTTGCCACTTCGGATATTGCGTTTGGGTTTGCAATCCAACTCTTTTGGCTGATGGTTACGCTCGTTGCTTGCCGGCTGGCATGGCAGCGCGGCTTGCTCCGTTATGTAGCGGTGGGAGGGTGAGATGCGTTATTACCTATCGATCATTTGGCATTTCTTGCGCGCTTCCTTACAGCAAGAGCTTGCTTATTCAACCAACTTTCTGATCAGCCTCTTCTACTCACTGCTGGGGCTTGTGACAGGCATACTCGGCATCGCTGTCTTGTTCAGCCAGGTAGAGCAGATTGGGGGCTGGACATTCGCCTCAACCTTGAGCATTCTCGGTGTTTATATGACATTGAGTGCTTTGCGCGGCTTGTTCATCTCGCCAAGTTTGGATGCACTGGCGGGCATAGAAGGGGATGTGTGGACGGGCAATTTCGACTATCAGATTCTGCGCCCGATTGACATCCAGTTCACGGCGAGCTTCCGCCAGTGGCGTCCATTTGCCCTGATTGACCTCTTCTTGGGTGTGGGGGTGATTGGTGTCGCGATCTCGCAATTGCCCAACACACTGACGGCTACGCAAATTGTGGCCTTTGTTGCCTCGCTGCTATTGGGGCTGCTGGTGCTCTATTCGCTGCTGCTCGCCTTTGCAGGGTTGGTCTTTTGGAGTCCCGGCTTTCTCTTTGGCTGGGTCTTTGATGGCATTTTTGAGATGGCACGCTATCCAGTCAATCTGTATCCGGGTTGGATCCGGCTGATCCTCACTTGGATTGTGCCGTTGGGGGTGATGACAACTGTGCCTGTGCGAGCATTAACGGGAGTGCTCACGCCGGGGTTGTTCATTGGCAGCCTATTGATGGCTATCGGCTTTTTTGTGGGCGCAACCATTCTGTTTCGTACAGGGTTGCGGCGCTATGCCAGCGCATCTAGTTAAATAGCTCATGCAGAGACGCGGAGAAGGGATGGAAATCGATCTTTCTCTCTCCGCGCTTCTGTGTGAGCCTCTTTCTTCATTTCTCTTTTTCGTCTCTCTTTTTCATCTCCTCATTTCCCCGCGCTACATTTCTTATACTGTCTCGTGCAGTGCCGCCGCGCTCGTGGTATACTGGTGCAAGCTCTCATTGCGCTGCTTGCGTGTCACGCTTAGTCTGTTTCCCTAATCTGTTTAACAAGCCGGCATTGGCTTTGGTCGTTGTCTAGCTATTAGGAGATTTTCTATCATGGATTATCGATCCCTAGGCCGGACTGCCGTTAAGGTAAGTCCGCTTTGTTTGGGTTGTATGATGTTTGGTGGCAAGACTAGCCCAGACGATTCTTATGCAATCATTGACCGCGCCCTAGATGCAGGGATTAATTTCTTGGACACGGCGAATGTCTATAGCCGTGGTCGCAGTGAAGAAGTGACTGGTGAGGCGCTTAAGCGCAATGGCAAGCGCCATCAGGTGGTGCTGGCAACCAAAGTGCATGGCACAATGGACGACAATGATCCCAATGCCTATGGTACCAGCCGCCGCCATATCATCGAGCAATGTGAAGCGAGTTTGCGCCGCTTGCAGACCGACTATATTGACCTCTACCAGATCCACCGTCCTCGCTCCGACACGCCCATTGATGAGACGCTGCGCGCCTTGGATGACCTGATCCACTCCGGCAAGGTGCGCTATATCGGCACGAGCACCTTTGGCGCGTGGCAGTTGGTTGAGTCGCTTTGGGTTGCCAAGGAGTATGGGCTGAATCGCTTTGTTTGCGAACAACCACCCTATCATATCCTGGACAGGCGCATTGAGCGTGAGTTGATTCCAATGGCACAGACTTACGGCTTTGCCTTGATCCCGTGGAGTCCATTGGCAGGCGGCTTATTGACGGGGAAGTACACTCGCTCCAATCCGTCGCCAGAAGGGGCACGTTACAGCGAATTGAATCCTCGCTTCCAGGCGCGCAAGACAGATGAGGTTTATGACGTCGTCGAAGAACTGGCACCGTTGGCTCAGAGCAAGGGCGTGACACTGGCGCAGTTTGCCCTGGCATGGTGTATCCAACAACCCGGCGTTACCAGCCCCATCATCGGCCCGCGCACCATGGAGCAGTTGGAGGACAACTTGGGAGCGCTCACTGTAGAGATCACTGCGGAGGATCGGGCGGCAGTGGATAAACTAGTTCCTCCGGGTCGCATGGTCTCGCCTTTCTATGAGGCAGACTTCGGCCCTCACCGGTATCGTTGGTAGATTAGGCACACGCATGGATCAACAGGGGGTACGCGCGCTGCTGGAACGGGTGGCGCGCGGCGATGAAAGTATTGAGGGGGCACTCACTGCGTTGCGCAGCCTGCCCTATGAGGATTTAGGCTTTGCTACATTGGATCACCATCGCACGTTGCGGTGGGGGTTTCCTGAGGTGATCTTTTGTTCAGGCAAGACGCCAGAGCAGGTTGCTGCCATTGCGTCACGTTTGGCCGAGCGGGGGCCGCGTCTCTTGGGGACACGCGCCACGCGCGAGCAATATGATGCTGCTCGCGTCCACCTGCCCGACCTGCGCTATCACGAGT
>CAMPHP010000414.1 GCA_946885925.1 uncultured Litorilinea sp. | reverse complement strand
AGAGCCGCGCGTCCGTCATGCCGGTCTCCCCTGTAAGGGCAGGCATCTCTCTGGGGGCGCGCAGAGCAGAGAGATGCCTGCGGGGTGACAAACCATGCGCCTAAAATTTCGGCTAGATCTGCCGCTTCTTAATGCGGGATTGCATTTAACCTTGATTCCTAAACATATATAGAATATTACTTTGCGGATTGCGTACGGATTTACGCAGCGATATACTTAGCATTGCTTCCTGATATACCCCGTAAAACAATCTTATGTAGATCAATCTAATAAGGTAATAACGAAGGAGGAGGAGATGGTTAAGCGTTTCTATCGCTATTCGTCCGTCCTGGTGGTGCTGGTCATGCTGCTGACCAGTTGTGCGACTTCTGGATCTCCGCCCGCTGCGCCTGCCGAGAGTGAAACAGCGGCAACGCCTGCGGCTGCGCAACCTGCCGCGCCTGCTGCCCCTGCTGCCGGATTGGCGGACATTCCACGCAATCGCACGCTGATCATGGCAGGTCTGGGTGGCGAGCATGTTGGTGGGTTCACGGATGTTGAGTTGTTCAATAGCTACATCCCGAACTTTTCGCGCAGTGGCTATACCCAAGCATGTACTGAGGGGTTGTTCTACTACAACATGCTTGCTGACGAGTTCATCCCCTGGCTGGCAGAAGACTATGCGTATAATGACGACTTCACCGAAGTCATCTTGAATCTGCGTGACGGTGTTAAGTGGAGCGATGGCGAGGCATTCAACGCCGATGACGTCGTCTTTTCGACCAATATGCTCCTGGAAAACCCAGAGTTAAACTATGCAGGTGAAATCGTTGAGACAGTAGCGAGCGTCGAAGCTGTTGATGACCTCACTGTGAGATTTACGCTCACCGGCCCCAACCCGCGCTTTGTCTTTGACAAGCTCACCTTCCATGCGGATCTGGGCGTGCCGCTGGTGGCACCAGAGCATGTCTTCGGGCAGGCAGAGGATGTTGCTACCTTCAATAACTATGATCCGGAGCAAGGATGGCCGCTTTGCACCGGGCCCTATAAGTTGGTAGCAACTGATGTGCAGCAGAAAGTTTGGGATTTGCGCCAAGACTGGTGGGCGGCGGAGACAGGCTTCCAGCCGCTGCCGCGCGTCGAGCGGCTCATCTTCCTCCCTGGCATGGATGAGAACACGATGGTCCAGATGATCATCAACAATGAGATCGACCTGGCGTTCTCCTTCGCGGCTCCGAATATGGAACTGGCGCAGGCGCAAAATCCGAATATCACCACGTATAGTGACGAGCCTCCCTATGGCTTCCTTGACTGGTGGCCGATGGGTTTGGGCTTTAACAACACCGTCCCGCCTTTTGATGATCCGGAGATCCGCTGGGCGATTAGCTACTCGCTCGACCGTGACGAGATCATTGAGTTTGCTTTCAAGGGCACCACGACAGCCACAAGACTGCCCTATCCGGGTTTTCCTGGCATCCAGCCTTACATCGAATCGGTCAGTGACCTACTAGAGCAGTACAACACCACCGAGTTCAACCTGACTAAGGTTGAGGAGATTATGACCGGCAAGGGCTATGAGAAGGACGCAGAAGGATTCTGGACCAAGGATGGGGCGCGCATTACCTTCCAGATTATCACCTTCCCGCAGCATCCTTCCGCCACGCCGCAGGTGCCGATTGTCACCGAGCAGTTGCGCCGAGCTGGCTTTGATGCCACCTTCCTCCTGCCCGCTGATTTCGCCACCCGCATCCAGACAGGTGAGGCAGTCGCCTTCCTGTGGGGGCATGGCGGTAGCATGAACGACCCCTATGCCACGATGGATCTCTATCATATCCGCCACGTAAAGCCGACTGGCGAGTCCATCCCGTTCACCAACCTCTACCGCTGGTCCAACCAAGAGTTCAGCGACATCGTTGACCAGATGCGCTCTCTACCCGAAGATGACCCGCAACTAACGGAACTCTTCCATCAGGCGATGGAGATTTGGCTGCCCAATCTACCCGACATTACCTTAACCGAAACGGTGATTCTGCTGCCCAGAAACACCACCTACTGGACAAACTGGCCTACGCCGGACAACCCCTATGTTCACGAAGGGTTCTGGCATCGCACATCCATGCTGATGTGGCCCCAGCTTGAGCCAGTGGAGTAGTCGTGTAGCGCGTAATTAATCAAAGTTTTGAATGTCCTTTGTCATTCCGACCAGCGGGAGGAATCTCCTTCTGTTCGCTCACCACGGCACACCGGGGATTCCTCCTGCGTCGGAATGACAGAGTGCTCGGCTTCTTTACAGGAGCTATCTAAGGTAGCAACTTACGTTATGTGCGCCTGTGGATTTTTGCCATAGCAGCGCCTGTGCTATGCTCTGCTCTACAACTAAATAGGCTTTGGTTTAGGTGCGCCCATGCTCGGAAGCAGGGTGCATAATGGGGGAAGCCGGTGACGTTGGTTGCAATTATGCAGCTAGACCAGTCCGGCGCTGTCCCGCAGCGGTAAGTTAATGGCTTTTTCTTGGCCTGCAACAAGCCCGATTACCCGCCTGAACCTTGAGCTTGTGCACCACCTTCGCGGAAAAAGGGGGCCAAGTGTTCAGGATGTTACGCCTGTACTCTTGCCCGCCATTTGGCGGGTTTTTTGTTGCAATCTCCCTTTTCCACTTGGGTGTCCATCATCTTTCACAATGTTCTTCATAATAGTTCTTCATAATGGTTTTTCATGATGTCACACCAAAAGGATTGGGAGTATGCAAAAGCAGACAACAAGTTCTCATTCTCTATTTCCGCGTCTTATACCCGCGCGCTCTGCCGCACAGTGGCTCAAGAGTATAACGGGCAGTGCGCTAGTTGCGGCTCTTTTATTGACCGCGCTGTGGTTCGCCCTACCTAACCAAGCGACCTCGCCCGCCATTGCCCAGGCTCCCAACGAAGCGACGGTTATTGTTCAACTGGATGATCAAGCACGTATTGTGCGTGGCGTTGAGTTCACAACGCCAATTTCCGGTGTGACAGCCCTGCAATGGAGCGGGCTCGATGTGGTTATCAGCGATACTAGCTTTGGGCCAGCGGTCTGTGCCATTGAAGGCGTGGGCTGTCCTGCCACAGACTGTTTCTGCAATGCTACGCACTACTGGGGCTATTCCTATTGGGACGGTGAAACGTGGCAAAGTTATCCAGTGGGGGCGGGGAGTTCCCTGATTAGCCAAAGTGGTGCAATTGAAGGATGGCGGTGGGGTTCCTTTGGCGATCCCCTTGTGGCTGTTTCGCCCACGCTGGCAGCAGAAAGGGCGCTGACCTGGCTGCATGCACGGCAGGTGATCAGCGATGGTGGCTATGGCAGTGGGGGTGCAGCGGTCGACAGTATGCTGGCGGCGGGAGCCAACCATGTTGCCGCCAAGGAATGGCGGCAAAGCCCTAGCGGACCTTCTCTTGCTACTTACTTTACTGGCAATGGCGCGGCCTATACCCAAGCTGCCGCCGGAGCCGCGGGCAAGACCGCCGTGGCGCTGAGTGCAGCGGAGGCTTGCCTGCCTCTGGGTGCCTTGACGCCACAAGCTTATTACAGCCCCACGTTGGGCGCGTATTCGGATCAAAGCGGGTCGAATAGTTGGGCGATCTTGGGTGCGCTGGCTGTGAGCGAGACACTGCCTAGCGAAGCTGTAGATGCTTTGCGAGCAAGCGCGTTGGAAGATGGCGGCTGGGAATGGGCACCCGGTTGGGGTACAGATACCAACTCCACCGCGCTGGCAATCCAGGCATTGGTCGCCGCAGGAGAGCCTGTATCAGCATCCAGCATCATCAGTGGATTAACCTATTTGGCGGGAGCACAAAATGAGGATGGAGGCTTCCCCTATGCCCCAGGGGAAGATAGTCCCAGTGATACCAACTCGACTGCCTATGTGGTACAAGCCCTCATCGCCGCTGGTCAAGACCCGCTTGGCCCTACCTGGACCATCAGCAACAGCACGCCCATCAGCTATCTATTGACGATGCAGCTTGCCGATGGCAGTTTTGAATGGCAACCAGGAACAGGCACTAGCCAACTGGCGACGGTACAGGCGATTCCGGCCTTGTTGGGCCGCGCCTATCCGGTGCAAGCGCGTGAACCTTTGGCATGTCCGGCTCTGCATGTACCAGCACTCAGCAAACAGTAAGATGCTCACGTACATTCATCGTCTATCAACGGTAGTTCGTATGGCTGGACAGGTACGCGCGTACCTGTCCAGCGCCATCATTCTGGCGCTTGTGACGGGCTGGCTGCTATCGCTTGCTTCGTCCACCCACGCCCAGGGACCCAACCAAGTTGGACTGGTGATAGTGCACGGGGATGGCAGTGCGACGACTCGTTGTATCGAGTTCAGCGAGCCGCAGCTTACTGGCTATGATGTACTGGCACGTTCACAATTACATCTAAGCATTAGTGCAGACTCGATGGGTGCCGCCATTTGTGGGATCGACGGTGAGGGCTGCACAGTGCCGCAGGAGGATTGCTTC
>CAMPHP010000413.1 GCA_946885925.1 uncultured Litorilinea sp. | reverse complement strand
CGAAGCCAGCAGATGGCTAACCGGACAGATTCCACAGATGCGTGCCGTGATCCCTGGCATCTCGGTAAAGCTGCGGCCTTCGCAGAACTTCTCAAAGCCGCGGAACTCCGTCACATGAAAGCGTGCATCCTCGACCTGCCCTGCTTCGTTTAGGTGGATCGTAATCTTGGCATGCCCCTCAATGCGGGTGACGGGGTCAATGGTAATCGTGCGTGACATAAATCTCCCCTTGCTCTGAATTAGCCAAAGCGGCGCATTGCTGGTGGCAAGCTGACTGTTTCGCCATTGAGTAATGCCTGCACTGCCGTCCAGATGCGCTCTGGGTCGGGCGGGCAGCCGGTGACATAGGCATCCACCGCAATGACCTGGTGCAGTGGCAGCACTTTTGGCAGTAGCGCAGGCAGCACATGGTCGCCCTCGTTGCCGCGCGGCACTTGCCCTGGTCCATTTTGATACACCTGGGTAAGTAGGTCATCCACTCCCAGACGGTTGCGTAGACTGGTTACATTGCCGGTCACAGCACAATCGCCAAAGCTCACGACCAGCTTGCTGCGCTCACGAATCTGGTGGGCAAGTTCCAGGTGATCCACGTTGGCGACAGCGCCTTCGACCAGTGTTACATCCACATCTTGGGGAAACTCCTTGATGTCAGCGATGGGGCTGTAGACCAATTCGGCGCGCTCCAATAAGACAATTAGGCGTTCGTCCAGGTCGAGGAAGCTCATGTGACAGCCGGAACAGCCACCCAACCAGGCGGTCGCCAGACGAATTTTGCGCGGTTGCTCGTTCATGATTAGCCTCGACTCCACTCTTGTTTCTCGCGACCTTCCATGATCCAACGTAGGAAGGTATGTTGCTTTTCCATTTCAGCCACGGTCGCGCCTTTGGCATAGAGCGCACCCGTGGGACAGACTTGGACACATTTGCCGCAACTGGTGCAGCTATTGCTGCTGCCCCAGGGCTGGTTAAGGTCGATGATGACCTTGCTGTTAATGCCCCGCCCCATCACGTCCCATGTATGCGCTCCCTCTACCTCGTCACAGACGCGTACGCAGCGGGTGCATAGGATGCAGCGATTATGATCCAGTACAAAGCGATCATGGCTGGCATCCATTGGCAGGTCGGGATGCAAATAGTCGTAGCGCACATGGTCCATGCCTGCGAGTGCCGCCTGGCTCTGAAGTTCGCAATTGCCATTCATCACGCAAACGGCGCAGACATGGTTGCGTTCGGCAAAGAGCAATTCCAGCAGCATCTTGCGATAGGCGACAAGCTGATCGGTGTGGGTATGGACGACCATACCTTCTTGTACCTTTGTCACACAGGATGCTTGCAGCCGGTTGCTGCCCTCGATCTCTACCATACACAAGCGGCAACCGCCTCGTTCACTCAAACCATCCAGGTGGCAAAGGGTGGGGATCTCAATCCCCTGCTCGCGCAAGACATTGAGCAGGCTTTCACCCTCTTGGGCAGTCACGATTTGGTCATTAACTATCAATGTCACGACTGCCATTGCTCTACTCCTTCACTTTGCGCCTGTTCAACGACTGTCACGCTGTCCATTGTGCAGACACCTGCCGGACAGCGATGATCGAGAATGTGTGCGGCGTATTCCTCTTCGAAATAGCGCAGGGTGCTCATCACGGGATTGGGAGCGGATTGGCCCAGACCACAGAGGCTGGTGTTACGCACAAGGTCGCACAATCCACGCAGCGTGGTCAGGTCGTCCGGCGTGGCACGCCCTTGGCTGATCCGTTCGAGAATACGGTGCATCTCTACCGTGCCAACGCGACAGGGTACACACTTGCCACAGCTTTCGTCGGCACAGAATTCCATAAAGTATTTCGCTACATCCACCATGCAACTATGCTCGTCCATGATGATGAGACCACCCGACCCCATGATCGAGCCTAGCTGCTTCAGGCTCTCGTAGTCCATCGGCGTGTCCAGATGCTCGGCTGGGATACAGCCGCCGCTGGGGCCACCTGTCTGTGCCGCCTTGAAGGCGAGGTCATCAGGAATACCGCCGCCAATTGTAAAGACAATGTCGCGCAGCGAGTACCCCATTGGCACCTCGATCAACCCGGTGTTTGCCACCTTGCCCGCCAGGGCAAAGACCTTTGTGCCTTTGCTCTTATCTGTGCCGACGCTGGCAAACCAGGCCGCGCCATGCTGGAGGATGGGGACGATGTTGCCAAAGGTCTCGACGTTGTTGATCAGCGTTGGCTTGCCCCATAATCCACTTTCTGCCGGGAAGGGTGGTCGCGGGACAGGTTGGCCGCGGCGACCCATAATGGATTGCATCAGCGCAGTCTCTTCGCCACAGACAAAGGCCCCTGCGCCAATCCGCACATCAATACGGAAGTTGAAATTGCTTTCAAGGATGCGGCTACCCAGCAGCCCGCGCCGCTCGGCGGCACGAATGGCCTTCTCAAGCCGTTGCGCTGCAATTGGATACTCGCCGCGCACATAGAGGAAGCCTTGCTCCGCGCCGACTGCATACCCGGCGATTGCCATGCCCTCAAGGAGGCGATGGGGATCAGATTCCATCAGGGCACGATCCATATAGGCACCAGGATCCCCTTCGTCACCATTGGCAACCACATATTTCTTGTCGCCCGTGGACTTGCGTACCAAGTCCCATTTGAGGCCGGTTGGATAGCCTGCACCCCCGCGCCCGCGCAGCCCGCTTTGAATAATCTCGCTGCAAACCTCTTCGGGTGTCATCTCATGCAGCACTTTGTCCAAGGCGCGATACCCGCCATTGGCTACATAGTCATCTAACTGCTCCGGGTCGATCCGCCCGCTGTTGGCAAGCACGACTTTGTGCTGCTTGGTCAAGAAAGGCATATCGGCAGGGAGCGCACAGGTTGAGAGCGGCTGGTTGCCAGTAACGTGCGTTTCGATGATCTGTTCGGCAAGTTCAGGGGTGATGCCTTCGTAGACAGTCTCTTGATAGCTGCTTTCTGGCGCATCCTTGTGCTGTACTGTCACCATCGGGCCGCGACTACACGGTCCCATACAGCCTGTGGAGACAATTTGCACCTCGGACTCAAGCCCTCGGTTCTTGATGGCTGCTTCAAAAGCGGCTCGGACTGACGAGCCACCCGATGATAGACAAGGGGTGCTGGCACAGCAGAGCAGGCGACAGCGATACGCTTGTTGTTTTTCTTGTTCGCGTTGTGCGAGGTTCTGTAATTCGGTGCTATTCATGCTTCCTCCTCGCTTATTGGGGATGGGCTTATGGGGGATGGGCCTATGGTGGCTGGCGCAATTTCTGCAACTTCGCCTATCGTATCCTGTACGGGACCCGCGGCAATGGCTGCGCGTACTTGGGCCAAGACCATTTCTGGAAGTGCGCGGCCCAATACGTTGCCATCCAGCACAGCAACAGGCGCAAGCCCACAACTGCCCAGGCAGCGCGCGGTATTGACGCTCAATTCTTTATCGGGTGTCATCTGGCCTGGCTCAATGCCATAGGCCTGGCGCAAGGTGGCGATGATCTCCGTCGCATTCTTGACATAACAGGCAGTGCCCAGGCAGACCGTGCAGTTATGTGCGCCTTGGGGTTTGAGCGAAAAGAAGTGATAAAAGGTAGCCACGCCATAGACCCAACTGAGTGGCAGCTTTAATTGCTGCGCCACATAGACCAACAAGTCATCGGAGAGAAAGCCAAAGGTCTCTTGCGCCGTGTGCAACACTTCAATCAGGGCATCTTGTCGGTATTGAAAGCGTTTGAGTGTGCGGTCAATGATCTTAAAGCGATTGTCACCACTAGGATGATCGGTCTTGGGGCGGGCTGGTGCACTTTTCGGACGGGCAGACGTAGTTTCCATAGGCTCCTTCTTCACCGCTGCTAGTTTCGGACGCTACTAGTCTCGGACACCGTTATGAACGATGAAACATGATAGCCATGAGTCATGATCGGAATTTTGAATTACACTTACTTTACCAGGAAGACGATGGTGTAAAACCCACACGTAGGAGAGTAACGGCTCACCGGAGGGTGAGTTTTCTGCCTAGACTTTTGGCTAGGGGCTATTTGTTCGTAGGGGCGTTCCGAGGGAGGCGCTTATCCCTCGCCCCCTCGGTTGGTTGGCCTGAGTCTCGACCTGGTAAAATAGAGCCAGCGTTAGGAATTTAATAGCAGCACAAGCACTAGAGCAATAGGAGGAGATGCGAATGCCAAATGCCCAACCCGACGGTTATCTTGCCATTCCCCCCGATGGCAAAGGCAGTGGTGTGCTGGTGCTCCACGCCTGGTGGGGGCTGAACGACACAATAAAGGCTTTCTGCAGGCGACTGGCCGAATCCGGTTTCGTCGCCTTCGCCCCAGACCTTTATCATGGCAAGATTGCAGACAACATTGCTGATGCGGAAACCCTTGGCAGTGCACTCGACGCCAACTACCTCCAAGCCAAGGCCGAAATCGCGGA
Organism: uncultured Litorilinea sp.; assembly: GCA_946885925.1. The sequence continues at coordinate 42 of CAMPHP010000413.1, read as the reverse complement.
TGCAACAATATTTCTCAACGAACGTGCCGACCAGGCTGACCG
>CAMPHP010000412.1 GCA_946885925.1 uncultured Litorilinea sp. | reverse complement strand
GATACTCCAACGACGTAACATGCTGATCTCCTTGTTGTATAGAACAGAGCATTGTGTAAAACAGAGTATTGCGTGAAATGGTAAGGCGCAGAGTTTAGTTAGGAAGCTGTTCTCGTGGTGGCTGTGGTGGGTTGCCAAGTTGCTAGATCATCGAATGGATAGATCGGGCGTGGCAGATGTTTCCAATCGAACTGTTCCAAATGGGACATGGTTGGCCCAACGCTATCCACACGAATCACTTCGCTGGTAATATCCTTGTAGTACTGGAAATTGCTTGCTGTTTTGAGGACAGCCATTTTGGCCGTGACGGGGTCAATGCCAAAGCTCTTGTAGACGCTTGGGTGATTGCCGCCCACACCCACATTTTCAGTGACTACCACGCGCACATTGCCAATTTCCAGCAATGCACGCTTGCCCATATCGTATTCGCTGCGAATGCCCATCGCTGCTTCGATCACCCCTTCACCGAGCGCAGCGACTCTCGCTGTCACATCGAGCGGTTTGCCAAAAACAGGGTCGAGCTTGCCGCCAATTGTGAGGTCGAGTGTGCTGCCAACGCCAGCTTCCCAGCAGATCTTGACAACCTCGGGATCGACAATGGGAACCAGGGCTAATTGGGGTACTTGCTGGCGAACCAACTCGCGCAGGACAACGGTGCTGTCGCCGGTTGCACCACCAAAGACACTGTCGCCGGTGTCGGAGAGGATGACCAGCCCCTCTTCGGCCTTGACTGCGCGCTCTACAGCATCCGCCACAGGGATACTTTCGTAGACCCAGAATTGCTCGCGCATATCCCAGACCATCTGTGCCAATTCTGCCGAGAGCTTATCTGCCAGCGCTTGGTCATTGTTGGTGACTACTACTGTAACCCACCCCCCTTCGGGGATGTCGAGCCAGGGCTGCATGGGGAACGGTGAGGCCGAAACAACTTTATCCATCTGTTCCATCGCGCGTGCGCGATCAAACCAGACCTTCATCGGGCCGCGATCCGTTAAGAACTGCTCTTGGTGGGCGATCATGGGGACACGATGCCATGCCAGGGTGGGGCGTACCTCGCCGCGCACAATGGCAAATAGCATTTTGGCTGCCCAATAGCCTGTATCAAAGGGAAGGTGGGGCTGTGTGCGGTGGCCTACCAAGCCATGCAGGTTGGCGATTTTGCGGCGAGTGATGCCAGCATGGTGGTCAAAGGGCACTACGATAGGCACATCTGGCCCCAAGACATTGCGCGCGGCTTCGAGAAATGCGCCTTCTACATCAGGCTCATTGAGGGCAGCCGCGGCCCCATGCAGGCCGAAAAAGAAGCCATCAACCTTGCCCGCTTGCTTGAGTCCGGCTTCGATCTTGTCGATGAAATATTGTACGGTCTCATCCGTGAAGGGGCCGCTGGCACCAGCCCAACCGCTGATGATTGGAACTGCTTCGAGATCGACATTCTCCTCTTCTACAGCTTTGAGCAGACCACCTATATAGCCATTGGCCGAGGCTCGTTTGAGGAAGACATCATCACCTTCATAAAGTCCATATTGGCGAAAGGTATCAAGGGTTGTAAGAACGGGCGTAAAGTGGCAGGTCTCTTGACCAATTTCAGCAATAGCAAGGCGCATCGTATGACCCAACCTATCTAGAGAGGCTAAAGTTTGGATAGAAAGGAAGTGCGAAATGAACTGGCAAATGCCGTAGCATCCTATGCTTAACGGTACTATCCACAAGCGTACTGCGCTTGGTTGCTACGAGGCGAGTCGTAGAGATGAGTCGTATCGCAAAGTAGATCACTAAGTAGATCACAAAGTAGATCACAGGGTAAAAGTACTGGATCGTGGCAAGGATTCGAGGGCCAATTCAGAAGGGAAAAATTATGCAGCACTCATCCCGAAGATTTCCGCTATCTTACGCGCTACTCTGTTTCACGTCAAGTGGATATTGTTTCTCCACGCGAAACATCCACTTTGCAAACGTGATAGGTTGCTATTAATGGAGCAAATAGAGGCCCTACTCGGCGCGCACTGCCTCGGCTGGGGGAATTCGCCCCATGCGCCATGCAGGGTAGATGCCAGCCGCAAGGGCCGCGCCCAAAGCTACCAAGAAAGCCTGGGCAAATTCCATCGGATCCAGGCGCATCTCCAGTGTCCAACCGAACGAACGCAGATTAATAATGTAGATCAGGATCAACGAAAGGAGAAAGCCAGTGGGCATGGCAAGCAGCCCGGCGCTGGTACCGATCAGCCCAGTCTCAAGCAGCGAGAGCCGCCATAGCTGCCGTTGGGTCATGCCTGTGGCGCGCAAGACACCGATTTCACGCACCCGCTCCAACTGCAAGCTCATGAGGGTGCTAAGGATACCGATAAAGGCAACCAGCGCGGCCAGGAATTGCAGGGCAATCGTAATGGCAAAGGTGCGGTCAAAGACTTCAAGCGCATTCTGGCGTGTACCCCGATTTGAGGTAATCAACAACTCGGCGCGCTGACCAAAGGCGGCACGCAACTCTGCCACCATCTCATCCACATCGCGTCCTGGCTCCACAAACAACGCCACTGCTGAAATGGCGTCGTCATCCCACCATTGGCGGTAAACAGGGTCATGCAAGATCAGCGCAGGGTTCACATCGAAATCCACAGCCACTCCTACCACCGGGAAATTGTGACGACCCTTGTCCGTCTGCACCGCCAATTCGTCACCTACCTGAATCTCATAGCGGTTTGCCAAGGGCTCATTGATGATGACGCCACCTTCTTCGGCTGCGGCCCAGGTTGCTTGCCAATCTCCGATGGCAGCACGATAGCGGCGATCTGCCCCTGCCAAATCTTCGCTCATGGCAACCAAGCGCACATCGAGTGCCTCATCACGGTTTTCCAGGAAAATGGCGGTATTCACCCCGCGCGTGGTGGCAGAACTGGCAATGCCGGGGTAGGTTGTGATGTCCGCCAAGAGGGTTGGATCTAGAATGGTTGAGGCTTGCGTGGCGTTGAGCGCGGGGGGCGAGACAAAAATATCCGCTTGCAGCACATCATCCAGCCACAATTCGACCGTAGTGCGGAAACTGCTAATCATTACACCGACGCCGATGATCACGCTGACCGAGACCATTAACGCGGCTACTGCGACCGAGGTGCGGCTGAGCGTGCGTGTGATGGTACGCGGGGCCATGCGCCCGATCACGCCACTCACCGCATTGGTGATGCGCTGGATTAGCAGCATAAGCCAGAGCGTCAGGATGGGAGATAAAAGTGCCGTGCCGAGGATGATCACAAAGAGTCCAGCAAAGGCTATGACCAAGTTCCACTCTGGAATCAGCAGTATGCTGCCCAACACCAGGAGGAGAACCGCTGCCACGCTGACCCAGGGCAGTGCCTTACGCGAGCGTTCTTCGATGTTGCTGCGTTGGAGCGCGCCGGCAGGCGCAACGCTGGTTGCTTCATAGGCAGGAATCACCGCGGCGAGGGCAGCAGCAGCAACACCGATCAGTGTGCCTTTGGCTAAGGTAAACAAGGGCACTTCGATCTCGCGCACCGAGACCACAAAGAAGAGGTCGTTGATGGTGCGTGTCACCAACTGCACCGCGCCACGACCAAGCACTATCCCCAATCCCAATCCCCCTAATGTGCCCAGCAGGCCCAGCAAGATGGCTTCGAGCAGGATCATGGCATAGACTTCGCGGCGGGTCATGCCCAGTGCGCGCAGCGTGCCGATCACGCGGCGGCGCTGGACAACGCTAAAGGTGACGGTGTTGTAGATCAGGAACATGCCGACCACCAGCGCCAACAGGCTCAATGCGGTCAGGTTGAGGCCAAACGCGGCGGTCATCTCATTGACCGTGCCGCTGCGCGCACTGCTGGGAGCGATGCGTGCAGCGACAGGCAGGCTAGCGCGGATGCGCTCTAGGTCAGCTGCACCTTGAGGCGTATCGGGCATGATCAAATCAATGCGGTCTAGCCGCCCTATGCGGTCTAAGACTTCTTGTGCTGTGCCAATATCGGTGAGCAACAGGCTATCGAGGGCGCGGCGGCTGAGATCATCTGATGGCTCCAATAACCCGACGATTTCCAACACGTGGCGATTAGAACCAACATAGGCTGTCAGGCTATCGCCTGGTTCAAGCCCATAGCGCGCTGCGATCTCGCTGCTGAGTAAGACTGTGTTGGGCTGCACCATCAGCGGCGTGAAAAAGTCGGGCGCAGGTTCATTGGACTCCCCGGTGCCGAGATAGGAACGGAAGGGCGATTCCGCAAAGGGATCGACACCCAAGAGACGCATAGGCTGGCGGTCCAATTCTTCTATCACCACATAATTTTCCACCACTGGCGCGCTCATGCGGATACCAAGATTGCGGCGCAGATCCGTGTAGACCTGCTCATCAAGCCCGCTGGCTCCACCGACAATCGTATGGGTGGCGCGGCCTGCCACGGTTTCTGTCCCCAACTCAAAGGCACGCTGAGCCGAGCCATTCGCCAGATCAATGGCAACGATCATCGCAACAC
>CAMPHP010000411.1 GCA_946885925.1 uncultured Litorilinea sp. | reverse complement strand
GGTGGGTGCTTCGGCGGGAGGTGGATCCGGTGTAAATGGCTCCGGTTCCGTTGTCAATTCGCGCGCTGGGACGGCGTTTTCCACAGGTTCCTGGGACAGGAGGTAATCGGCAATTGCCAATGCGTCCGCTTCGGCAAGAATGCTATAGTCGCGATAGGGCATGACTGGGGAAAGCTGCGTCCCGTCCGGCGTTTGCCCAGTGTGGATTGTCATAGCGATCTCTTCCGCAGTCCAGCTACCGATCCCGGTTTCTTCGTGCGGGGTAATGTTGGCGGAGTAGACCTCACCATCAGGCGTGTTAAAGGAGTTTCCACCAGCCAGTGCCTCAAGGTCACCGTTGAAGTGACAGCCGCAACCTCTGGCAATGGTAAAGAGATATTGCCCAGGCTCCATTGCTTCGCCAGTGGTGCTAGCTTCTTCTTCGGGTGTGGCAGTTGCTTCTTCTTCAGGTTCCGCTGTTGCAGTTCCTTCTTCTTCAGGTGCGGCAGTTGCTTCCTCTTCCGGCTCCGCGGTTGCAGTTCCCTCCTCTGTGGATTCAGCAGTCGCCTCCTCCTCAGGTGTTGCCGTAGCTTCCTCTTCGGGTTCGGCTGTTGCAGTACCCTCTTCTTCGGGCGCTGCTGTCGCTTCCTCCGCTGGTTCTTCTGTGGCGGCTTCTTCCTCTGTTGTCGCTTCTGCTGCGGGTTCTTCAGTTGCGGCTTCTACGGCAGGAGCCTCCGTGGCGGTAGCCCCTCCCTCGGTCCCGCCAGGTTGGCAGGCAGCAATGAGTAAAACAAAGATTACCAAAAGACTGATCATCCATCCTACGCGTGGTAACACCGGCAGAGTGGGGTGACTTCTTTGCCTATCTGTCATCCTATGTTTCTCCTTATGCGTGTTTTTTAGCCGACCCTCATTATACTGAGCGTTAAAATGTGCTGCAACTGCGTGGGAATTCTGCCTTTGGGGCGTCATTGTACACTAATGCATAGCAAATACGAGAGTGCGATTACGTTTTGTCTGGTCATTTTGTGCCATTCGGACATATTCTCATCAAATAAATAGGAACGCATCTACTTATATTAATCAAACTCTTATATTAGTGAGTGGATTTTGCTAATTAGAGCTAGTCTCACTTCAAAATTGTCTCATCTTTAAAAGGAGATCGTATGGACTTACATCGACCTCGATTTTTTATGAAGACCGTTCTTCTGCTGCTCTTGTTGCTGTTTACAGCTTGTTCTAGAGCCTCTTCCGCAGAAAGTGAAGTCGCTACAATCCCGGCAGAGACCCCAGCAGAAACCTTGACAGAGAACCCAACGGCAGTTGCACAAGTGGAGCCTACAGCCACAGCACCCGAAGATCCAGCACCCGAAGATCCTACGTCAGAAGCTTCAGTGCCTGAAGATCCCGCCACACCTGTAGCCACTGAAAGCGCCTCAACTTCCGAAAATAATTCTGAAGATAATGAGGCGCAAACAGGGAGCCGGGTTTTCGAGATTGATCCAGAGCAATCAGAAGCTCGGTTTATTGTTGACGAGCTTTTGTTTGGCGAGCCCAATACAGTGACCGGACGCACCTCCGAAGTCACCGGCCAAATCGAGGTAGACCTGGCTGATCCTACCCAAACCACCATCAGCACGATAGAGATTAATGCGCGTAGTTTGGCGACAGACAACCGCTTCCGCAACCGCTCACTAAACCGGCTGATCTTGCAGTCCAATCGCGACGAGTTTCAATTTATTACCTTTACACCGGCTGAGATTGAAGGATTGCCTGCCGAGGCAACCGTAGGGGATACGCTGACGTTGCAGGTCACAGGCGATCTGAAAATCCGTGAGATTGTGCAGCCAGTTACCTTTGAGGTGACAGTCACCGCTGATTCCGAAACGCAGTTGACAGGTCTGGCGCAGACCACTGTGCAACGCTCTGATTTTGAGCTCAAAATCCCCAATGTTGATGGTGTGGCAGATGTTACCGAAGAAGTCCGCCTGGAACTTGAGTTCGTGGCGATTGCCAGCGAGTAGGACAGAAACGTTCTACTCGGTTTGATCATGATTCGTGACAGATAGGACAACCTTTCTTGGCAGAGAGATTGTCCTATCTATTTGTTAATCCTTGACCAGCGAATTCTTAAAGCTTTATAATCTAACCCAAGTGGTGCGTTTTATCGTGTGAACTTGGTTGTGGATTGAAGGGTAACCCGAGAAACAATAGATGTAAGGACACGAATTAACATATGGATAGGGAGCTTATCGAACGACTGAGCGGCGCACATAAGGCACTGGAGCCTCAATTGAAGACGTTGCAAAGTGCCACCAGCGCGTTGAAGCAGGCGATTAAGGCGGCTAGCGAGGAGCCGCCGGATGCGTTGGCAATGCAAAAGATATTAACAAAGCTCCAAGAGTCCAATGCACGCTTAGATGACGAACGGATACAAGCCGCTACGGCTGCATTCGCTGAAGTAACGCAAACAGCCTTAGATTCGTTGGCCTTTCAATTTGCCCGCGATCTCAAGGAGACCTTTGCACAACGTGGACAGGAACTTGGAGGCCGTCCGCCCACGCTCACTGTGGATCCCTTGGTGCTTCAGATCGACATTGCCAATCGCAAAGCACAATGGTTCTATGGCAAAGAAGCCCTAACCCGCCCCATAACCCTGTCCATCCCCACCATTGTTCAAGCGTATGATCAGCAACGCAGGGCAATTGCCGAACGCACAATTGATATTCCGGCGTTTGTTGCCGAATTGCACAAAGCCTGGACGGATCTGCTGGAGAAGCGGACACAACGCACTGCGGGTGGACGCATCAACTTGGTAGAGATCTACAGCCAGGTTGTCCTCAATCGACAATCCGCGCGTTTTTGGAATGCACCCTCACGCAGCACATTCAAGGATTATGACCGCGCCCTCTTTGTGCGCGATCTTGTGCTGGCCCATCGCTTCCCCTCTCTTGAGGTAGATGGGCAGACTCATCATCTGCGACTGGGTGTTGCCACCAAAAACCAGGCAGATAGCGCAAGCCGAAGCATCTGGCTACCGCAAAGCGCACTGGATGGCGAGTATTACGCCAGCCTCACTTTTCAACGCGATGGGGAATAGGCGGTGTCCATGACCTCAACCCAATCTGCTTCCACTCAATCTCCCACGGGCCAATCTGTCTCCACCCAACCGGGGCTGACCCAATCGTTGGCTCGCTCAATTATTGAGGTGCTGGGTAGCTCTGGAACGCCGCCTACTCGGGGTATCCACTATTTTAACGTAGGCAATCACTCGATTTTGAATGCCCTGGATGGGTTCTACCTGTCCTCCTATTTACAAGAGGGGGGCGCTGCCTACAAGATGGTGATTGGGGATTATGGCAGCGGTAAATCTCATTTCCTATACTGCCTGCGCGATCTGGCGTGGAGGAGAGGATTTGCTGTTGCCAAGGTAGACCTTAGCCCGGTTGAAACCCCGTACAATGACCAACGTCTGGTCTATGCCGCGGTTGCACACAATCTGATCTGGCATGAAGCGGATGAGAATGTTTCTGACGAGAAAGGGCTAACCCGTTTTCTCGAAGGGACGCTTCTCCGTGTAGTTGGCGAAGAACCCAGCCTAGAGATGTTAGTCCATCCGAATTACATCGGCCTGATTGATACGTTGGAAGCGACGCCAATTGACAACCTGGCCTATAAGAGTGCCATCATGGGCTATTTAGAGAGTTTGGCTCGCGGCCAGGAAGAACGGTTAGAGAGCCTGACTCGCTGGTTGATGGGTGATACCACCACACCCAGCGATACAACGATTCTGCGTGAACTCGGCGTTACGGGCAAGATTACACGCCCCAACGCCTTTCAGATGCTGCGCTCATTGGCCCAAACCATCCGCGCCCTCTCCTATAGCGGCCTGATTCTTCTCTTTGATGAAGTAGATCGCATGTCCAGCATTGGGGCCAAGGCCGAGAAGTTGGCGACTGACAACCTGCGCGAGGTTATTGATCGCTGCCGAGATGAATTGCCAGGCACGATGTTTGTGTATGCGGTTCCTCCGCAATTTATTAATGACATCGTACCTCGCTATCCTGCGCTCCAACAGCGCGTGCGTGCACCAGGGCGTTTTTCACGCGCCAATCACTTTAGCCCGCTGATCAGCCTGGATCATCTGGATCTAGATGAAAGCGATCTGATGGTCGCAATTGGTGAGAAGCTCATTTCAATCTATGAAACGGCATTTAATGTCGATTTGGATCAAAAGATTCAATATGCCAATGCCGCCATCTTGGCGAATGTTGCACGCGATGTTTTTCTAGATATCAGTCACAGGCGGCTCTTTGTCAAGGCGTTTGTGACTGAACTCGCGCGCCAACATATGGGATCGGAGCATGTACTTTCGGAAGATGAAGCAGTCGCCATTATTCGCGGACAGGTAGATGAGTTGAGTGGGGGCGAAACGCCTCCTTATTGATGGATTTTATGAATTACGCACGTCCGGCACAGAATGGTTCTTTGCCAGAGGTTGGGCCAGA
>CAMPHP010000410.1 GCA_946885925.1 uncultured Litorilinea sp. | reverse complement strand
GACCTCGTGCTAGAGGCATCGCCCGTGAATCTGGTGCATGGAGAACCAGGGCTATCCGTGACACGCAATGCGTTAAAACGGGGCATTCCTGTTGTGTTAGCAAACAAGGCCCCCTTAGTCCTCGCCTTTGCCGAATTGCACGACCTTGCCCAGTCTACGGGTGCAGGGCTAGCCTACAGTGCGACCGTCTGTGGCGCGCTGCCCGTGATCAACATTGGTCAGCGTGACCTCGTTGCAGCAGACATTTTGCACCTGCGCGGTATCTTTAACAGCACCAGCAATTTTGTGTTGAGCGAGATGGCGGCTGGACGCAACTATGCCGCAGCCTTGGCAGAGGCACAGCGTCGCGGCATTGCCGAGCGCGATCCATCGCTAGATGTGGAAGGATGGGACACGGCTAACAAGCTGATTATCATCGCCAACAGCTTTTTGGGTATGCGTTCGACGCTTGCCGATGTAACGGTGCAGGGTATTACCCATTTAAGTAGCACCGACCTGCAAGCCGCGGCCAAAGCAGGACAAGTGATTAAGCTGGTGGCAACGGCTGAAGCGCAAGCAGACGGTGGTTATCAGTTAAGCGTAGGGCCAATGGCATTACCAGCCACGGATTTCTTGGCTGGCTGTGATAGTTGGGAAATGGGAATCGAGATCCGGAGCGATCTCTATGGATTGATGTATCACAAAATATGGGAGCGTGAGCCGCTCCCCACTGCCGCCGCTATGTTGCGTGATGCAGTCAATCTGCTGCGTTAATCTCTAGCTGGGCTCTTCCGCCAGCGTCACGGTAATCGTATATTCTTGGTTATCACGCAACAGCGTCAACTCCACCGAATCACCTACATGGTAATTATCCTCCAACAAGGTCTCTAATTGCTCTAGACGACCAATCGCGACATCATTGACGCGCAAGAGCACATCACCACCAGTGTAGACGCGCTGGTTGAACAGGATTTCCTCACGTTGGGCACCACGTACATCTGCTTGCGCCAAGGGTGATCCGTCGAATACTTGTACCAAGAGCAACCCTTGACTCACGGGCAAGTTTAGCTCTCTCGCTAAAACAGGACTGAGGGCATAGGCATACCGGATACCCAACCAGGGATGACGGTAGCGCACTAGCTTCAACAGATCGGGCAGAATACGCCGTACGGTATCCACTGGCACCGCAAAGCCTACCCCAGCGCTCGCCCCGGTTGGGCTAAAGATCGCTGAATTGACGCCAATCACACGTCCGGAGCTATCCAGCAACGGTCCGCCAGAGTTACCCCGGTTAATTGCAGCATCGGTCTGGATGACACCCGTGATCGGGCGGCCATCCTCGCCCTCCAGTGTACGGCCTAGCGCGCTAATCACACCTGTTGTCAATGTGCGACCAAATTGACCAAAAGGATTGCCGATGGCAATCGCACGCTGGCCCACGACAAGGCTTGCAGAGGTTCCTAACTCCACAGGCACCAGCATATCCGCCGGAGCCTCTACACGTAACACGGCAATGTCATTGCGCGGGTCTGCGCCCACAACCACGGCGGGATAGGAGCCATCGCCGCCAAAAATCACCTGAATGTCTTCTGCACCTTCAATCACATGATAGTTGGTCAGAATATGGCCCAGGGTGTCAATGACAAAGCCAGAACCAGAACCCTCTTGGGGCATAGCGTTATAGAAGAAATCGCGTACCAGCACCCTCGTGCTAATGCTGACCACAGCAGGTGAAACGCGCTGGTAGACATCAATGACTCGGCGCTCAGCTAGATCCAGCCCGTTCTCATCAATCTGTGCAGCCTGGCTAGAGGTTGGCGCAGCAGACTGGGCAACGGGTGCGGGGGTAGGAGGTGCGGATATTGTAGTTGATGTGATAGTGGATAGGACAGGTGTCGGGGTAAAGGTCGGTGCTGCGCTACGCAGGGGAGCGGGTGAAGTTGGCAGCACGACAGAGCACCCGGTTAGGACCGGCACAATTAATCCCCAAATTATCCACTTCCAGCCTGGCTGGATCTTTCCCATACCTGAACCACTCGCGAACATTTGCAAGAACCTCCTGCACAGTTTGGCATTAGAGACACTTGATGCGGGCTGCGTCTCTACCTTGTTGCGCACGATAGCAGATTGGCCTAACAGAAACAAAAATAAAAGACCGTGAGTATCTATTGAGCTGATACCCACGGCTTATTTCGTACTTTGAAGTTGGATCGAATTCGGCACTCGACTCAAAAGTGGACTTAGTGGGTAGAGTGATCGCCCCACTCACTCTTTACCGAATACTCCATATTGGGTGTGCGCCCGCTTACAGGAAGCCGGCGATGTTGCACGGCAGGCATAACGGGCATGATGCGCGAAGTTGTCCCTTTGGGTGTAAATTTGTAGCCGATCCCACGCACAGTAATTAGACGGCTAGGTTGGGATGCATCTTCTTCCAGTTTCTTGCGTAAACGGCGAATGGCAAGCTCAACAATGTTCGAGTTGGTGTCCGCCGCTTCATAGCCCCACACTCGCTCAAGCAGGTCTTCTTTGCTAACGGGCAAATCTACGTTGGTCATCAGATAGTGGAGCAACTGGTATTCGGTGCGTGTCAATTCCACCAGCTTACCCGCTACCGTAGCAGCGCGCATCCCACCATCCAAGCGCACATCACCATGCTCCAGCACCTGTACCGGCTCCGCTTCGATCTTGTTTGTTGTACGCCGCAGGATGGCGCGGATGCGCGCTTCTACCTCTTTGAAGGTAAAGGGTTTTGTAATGTAGTTGTCTGCGCCCAATTCCAGCCCACGCACGATATCATCCGGACGATTCAGTGCCGTCAACATGATAATCGGCACGTCAGATACTCGCCGCAGTTCGGAACAGACAGTAAAGCCGTCTACATTTGGCATGAGGATATCTAGCAGCACGAGATCAAAGGTGTTGGATTGAAAAAGTTCGAGTGCTTCGGCCCCATCATCAGCAGTTGTCACTTCATAGCCCATGCGCTGGAGCGACATTTTAAGCAGGCTGCGAATCATCTTCTCATCATCAACGACTAGCACATGCACTTTATTCTGTGATACAGCCTGATGTGTCACACGCCCGCTCTCGCCATTTGGCCCGCCGTTACCCGCTGAACGTTTCATTTGCGTACTTCCCACTCTAGATGTCCAGACCGAATGGCAACGAGGAACAAATACTCGTCGAGAGCAAGCCTGATTGCCGACACTGCCTGTATTCCGCAGCTATCTGTCTTTCCGTCTTTAGACCCAGTCAATCGTCTACATCGATCTGGGAAATTCGTGAAGTTGTGCGCGTGGTGTAGGAACCTTGACGTTGCGCTGTGTGGTTGTAGCCTTGTGATTGCTGAAGTTTTATGTTGATAATTACATCAGTGATAGCTATTCCAACAGAGATACATCTCGCAAAATATGCTTCTTATTAAGATATACGCTGAGAATTGGTTTTAGGATAGCATGAATATAGTTGCAGACTGTACGCCAAATGTCTCAACTTTTTTGGCGGTTACGCGCCAAAATCGCGCGGCCAAGATTGCTCAAAATAGGTCGCACATAAAACAACAGGCCGGCTTATAAAATCCGACCTGTTTGTCCTACCTTACTATTTCAATTTACAGCTACTTCAATTTACAGCGACGACACTTTACAGCCTACAAGAAGAGGTCCAACTAGGCGTGTGGTTCATCTAGCGAAGTCAAACCTTCTTTTAATGCATAGAGTGCGGCTTGTGTCCGGTTGGCTAAGTGGAGTTTGCTCAGGATGTTGCTTACATGCGTACGCACAGTGCGCTCACTGATCACCAACTTGTCGGCAATATCCTGATTCGACAGGCCGCGCGCAACGAGGACAAGAACCTCAGCCTCTCGGTCGGTCAGCGGCTCGTCAGAGGGTGGGAGCGTGGTAGGGCGGTTGAGCTCACGAATCAGTTTGCGGGCGATGGCTGGATGCAGCGAAGATTCTCCGTGATAGACATCTCGAATTGCTTGTAGCAGATCTTGGGTTGAGGTCTCCTTGAGTAAATAGCCTAGTGCACCTGCTTTGATGGCAGCAAATACTTTATCATCATCCGAATAGCTGGTGAGGACGACAATACGTGCATTGGGATTTTCTTGTTTAATTTCCTCAATGGCTTCGATTCCCGTCTTGCGCGGCATAGCCAAATCCATGAGGATTACGTCAGGCTTTACTGCGCGTGTCTTCAGTACTGCCTCTTGCCCGTCAGCAGCTTCAGCCACAACTTCAATGCCTGGTACGTCTTCGAGCAGGGCGACCAGACCCCCACGAACAACCGTGTGGTCGTCGGCAATCAATACACGGATGGTCTCACTCATGCAAACCTCCATACGTTGGTGTACCTTATCTTTGTGGCTCTAGGCATACTTCGTGCCGCGATACGCCTAACGGTACACGTCCGACTTACCTGTCTGTCTCTTGTCTTTTGTTTGTTTTCGTCTGTGTTGATTTTCTGCGTTGGTTCTGGATGACTCGTCAATGTTCTTCCATGTTCTAAGG
>CAMPHP010000409.1 GCA_946885925.1 uncultured Litorilinea sp. | reverse complement strand
AGGTTGGCCCGCCGCCCCACTTCCAGCCGCAAATTGCTCAGGCTTTGCGCTACTACACTGGGCTTATCAGCGACAATCAAAATTAGATCGCCTGCCTTTGCCCCGCTGGTCTCGATAATCGCACGCAATTCTTCCGGGCTAAAGAACTTGGCAATCTGGCTCCGCAATGCCTCCTCACGATAAAAGCCATCAGCATCTGGCTCACCCGTAACACCAATCCATGCCAGACCCTTGGCTCCATACTGCTTGACAAACTCAGTCAGTTCATCGATCTCACGGCGAGGCGCATTTGCCCCTTCCGGATAGACCAGCCCCTTGACCTGCCCGCCCGATGCCAACGCATTCTTAAAGACGCCAAAACCCGAATCCCTGACCACTTCACTCAAGTTAAATAACTGCACACCAAAACGCAGGTCAGGCCGGTCAATGCCATACTTCTCCATCGCCTCTACATAGGTAATCACCGGGAAAGGAACCTGCATGATGGGTTTGGCACTAACCTGAGCGGAAAGCTCAATGAGCATTGACTCCATTAACTCGCGAATATCATGGGCATAGACAAAGCTCATCTCCAGGTCAAGCTGGGTGAACTCCGGCTGGCGGTCGGCACGCAAATCTTCGTCACGGAAACAACGAGCAATCTGGAAATAGCGTTCAATGCCAGCCACCATCAACAGTTGCTTTAATTGTTGGGGACTTTGCGGTAGCGCATAAAACTCGTGCGCATGGAGGCGGCTGGGGACAATAAAATCCCGTGCGCCCTCCGGCGTACTCTTGAATAAAATCGGTGTCTCAATTTCCAAGAAAGCGCGCTCGGACAAATACTCGCGGATAAAACGTACAATCTGGTGACGCAAGGCCAGGTTGTTGTACATGCGCGGGCGGCGCAGATCCAAATAGCGATACTTAAGCCGCAGGGCTTCGTCTACCTCGTCAGCATTCCCACTGAGGTAGAAAGGCGGTGTTTTGGATGGATTCAGAATCGTTATTTCCTCAACAATGACCTCGATAGCACCTGTTGCCAAGTTGGGATTTTCAAAACCCGCCGGACGTGCCTGTACTGTCCCCTTGACCTGCAACACAAACTCATTGCGGACTTGGTTGGCAACCTCATGCGCGGTGATGTTGTCTTCATTAATGGTCACTTGTATTAAGCCAGAGCGGTCACGGAGATCGATAAAAATCAGACCGCCGTGGTCGCGGCGGCGGTTGACCCACCCTGCCAGCGTTACCTGCTGTCCAATATTATCTACTGTTAATTCACCGCATGTATGCGTCTTCAACATAAGTTCAGCCTTTTCGAGCGCCTTTTCAAGCGTATATATGAGTGTATGTATAAGGTCAGATAAGGTTTTTGTGCATTATAGTTTGCGTTTGGATTGGGTGCAATTGTTGGCGGTTGCATCGCTTTTGTTACGCTTTAGACCTTATAAATATTTGGTGTGGACGAAGTACAGAAGTACAATACTCGTTATGCCTTTTATCATTCATGCAGCTTGGATTCGTGTGGAGGAGCCTGGCTCCGGTAGTCAATTATTCTTGTGGGCCGAGGATCCCGACGCTGTCGGCAAAGCACAGACTTCTTTTGCGACAGCGACAACCGGGGTAGACCACAATGCCAACGCCCGCAGCACCAACGTTCGTCAACGCGGTCCAAAAGTACCCTCGCATCCCGGTCAAGTCTCGATTGGACAATTGCGCGCACTCTTGACCAGTGAGTCTATCCAGCTCGCAGTGCCCGACTTACAACCGGCAAATGCTATAGTCTGGTTGCCCAGTGTAGATGGGTTACCTCTCACCCGGCGCAGTGTCTTCCAGACCAACGGCAGCGGACGCGGTGGTCTGATCGCCGTGGCGGAAAAACCGGCGTTGACTAAATGGCAGGTGACAGGGTTAGCCTTGTCGCCTCTTGCCGCGTTGCACTTTCTCAGTCGCCTGAGCAGCACTGCACCGCGCCAGAACGGCAACAGCTTTCACCGCATGCGGCTGGGCAATGACCTGCTCTTTTGGAGCAATGCCGCCAAGTTTGCACTAGAAATTCTGGTCGGTCAATATTACCTTCCCAGCCTGCGCAGCGATCCTGTTGGCCGGTTGGAAGCAATCTGGCAGCCCCTCTTGCTTGACCCGCGTGTAGAGCAACGCCGCGAGCAATTAGTACGCACGATGCCTCCTGTCTGCCGTGCCTACAACATCGAGTCGCCTGCCGATGCGCCAGCACCGACAGCACTGACCGAGCATTTTGTGGCTACGCTGGTGGATGCTGCCGTGCGCACTTGGGGTCGCGATCTGGCCCCACAAGCCACGGGCACGCCTGCCCAGCACTGGCTTAACCGCCTCTTGTCACCACAACCTTATCTGCGCCTGCCGCCCCAACCAGCCCATGATCTCTATCAAGAGTGGCATCAGTGGACGGAACAACTCTTTGTGGTGCGCGATGCGAATTTCCGCATCTGCTTTGTGCTAGAAGAGCCGGAACTTGCCAACGGCAACCTAAACGGGGAGGCGAGCCGCCATCTCACCTGGAAGTTGGCCTATTATCTTCAAGCGCGCGATAACCCCAGCCTGATGATTAAGGCACAGGAGATCTGGCAGGCACCCAACAATGCCGTGAGCGTGGGTAGCCGCCACATTGACCAGCCGCAAGAACGTCTCTTGGCCGGGCTGGGCGTGGCAAGCCGTCTCTTTGCACCGATTGAGCGCAGTTTGCGCAATCCAAGACCAGAGCTATCCCTACTCTCGACAGAAGAAGCCTATCGCTTCCTACGCGAAATCGGGCCGTTATTGGAGAGCAGCGGCTTTGGCGTCGTCATTCCTAGTTGGTGGCATGCACACCGGCGTATGCGCTTAGGACTGCGCCTGCGTCTGAGCAGCAACAGCAAAACAGACGAGGTCAATGTCCGTAAGGACGGCAGCCAGCATCGTGGTGGACTCACACTCAACAGCCTCATTGATTATGGTTGGGAAGTGGTCTTGGGTGGCAATACGCTCTCCGAGGCCGAATTTGAACAACTCACCGCCATGCAAACGCCTCTCTTACGCATGGGAGGACGTTGGGTCGAGTTGGAACCGCATCAGGTCGAATCTGCCAAGAGCTTTCTAGCCGGTCAACAACCGACTGGCGCAATGACGCTGTTACAAGCGATTCGGGTTGCCCAAGAACATGGTGCAGCGCACGAAAATATGCTTGATGTGGAGTTCACCCAGGACCGAGATGATGAGCTAGCCGAACCTGCACAACTCCCTGCGGAGATCGCACCACCTGGTGATGCGGCTCAAGTCCTACCACTCGATTCTGTAGTCGTCAGTGGCTGGTTGGAGACAGCGTTGGATCGCTTGCGTAGTCAACAGCCGCTGCTCACAATTGATGAACCTGAAGGCTTTGTGGGCGAACTGCGCCCCTACCAGCGTCGCGGTGTGGGCTGGCTGGCGCATCTGCGCCAACTTGGTTTAGGTGCATGTTTAGCCGATGATATGGGGTTGGGCAAAACGATCCAAGCCATTGCGCTTCTACTTCATGTGCGAGCAGAAGCTGTGCGTGAACATGGCCCGGATACGCGCCTGATGCCCACGCTCTTGATCTGCCCCACCAGCGTTGTCGCCAACTGGCGGCGCGAGATCGAACGCTTTGCACCAGGGATGCGGACGCTTGTCCATCATGGCAACAATCGCTTGTCTGGTGAAGATTTTGTCCAAGCCGTGCAAACCCATGATCTGATCATCACCAGCTATGGGACTGCACGCCGCGATATTGAAACGCTCAAGGATTATGTCTGGAGTGACCTGATCTTGGATGAGGCGCAAAACATTAAGACGCCAAGCGCCAAGCAGACCCAGGCTGTGCGCCGTCTTCAAGCCGATAATCGCATTGCGCTTACGGGTACACCTGTGGAAAACCGGCTATCCGAGTTGTGGAGCATTATGGAGTTCCTCAACCCTGGCTATCTGAGTCGCCAAGAGCAATTCCGCCAGCGTTACATTGTGCCTATCGAGCGCTATAACGATGGCGAACGTACCGATGAGCTGCGACGTTTGGTACAGCCTTTCTTGCTGCGTCGTCTCAAGTCGGACCCGACGATTATCTCGGATCTGCCCGAAAAGAATGAAATGGTTGTCTACTGTTCGCTCACGCGCGAGCAGGCGGCGCTATACGAAAAAGTGGTCCAAGAGTCACTGGCCGAGCTTAACCGCACCGATGGCATCCAGCGGCGCGGCCTGGTCTTGGCCCTTTTGACTAAGCTCAAGCAGATCACCAACCATCCGGCCCACTTCCTCAAGGAAGAAGGCCCGCTGGGCGGTCGCAGTGGTAAGCTCAACCGCCTTGGCGAAATGTTGGAAGAAGCCATTGCTGTGGGCGACCGTGCGCTTATCTTTACACAATTCGTAGAGATGGGTCATCTGCTCCAACGCCACTTGGTTGAAACATTGGGTGTCGAAGCACTCTTTTTACATGGCAGCACGCCAGCCGCCCAACGCGACAAGTTGGTGCAAGCATTCCAAACCGAAG
>CAMPHP010000408.1 GCA_946885925.1 uncultured Litorilinea sp. | reverse complement strand
CCCCCCCCCCCCCCCACCCCCCCCCCCCCCCCCCCCCCCACCTCCACTCGACTAGTCGTCGCAGCGTCAGATGTGTATAAGAGACAGGTCATTGGCTCGCTCGCCGCAATATCCGGCGCAGCCTCTTCGTCCGCCGTTTGATCATCGCCGTTCTGCGCAGCGCCAGCTTCTTCATTACTCGCTATGTCATCTCGCGCAGCCGCATCCTCCTCAGTGCGCGGTTCAGTCTCAGCCGCCGGATCCTCTTCACCCTGCGCCGCAGACTGCTCACTGGTTGATTCTTCACTTGGGATGATAGTGGGTGTTGCTCGGCGCATGCGCAAGATAGCTGGTACTTGCGTAGTAACCATAGTAACAGCAGGTGATGCGGTCCCTTGCTCACCAGATGCGTTTTCTGTCTCGACCTCGTCCTGAGCCGCACCCTCAGTGGAAGGAGGGGCGTCCGTTTCGTCAGCAAGTGGCACAGTGTTACTTAGAGGTGTAGTATCGCTTAGAGGTGGCGTACCGGCAGATGGTTCTGCATTAGAGGATGGCTCCGGCTCGCTCGCCGCCTCGGCTTCAGGCGTTGCGGAAGCTTCCTCTACGGATGCTATGACTTTTTCTACTGTCTCTTCTACGACTGTTCCTTCTCCTACTGTTCCTTCTACTACTCCCTCCTCTGATGCCGCTTCTTCTGCTTCTGGTTCCGGCGTTTCCTCAACTGCTTCCCCAGTTGTCTCTTCAACCCCTTGATCTGCTGGCTCAGGCGTTGCCTCTTCCTCTACCGGCTCCTCAGATGGTTCTTCGGTCGGTTCTGCGCTCGGCTCTGGAGTTTGCTCCTCCGTAGGGACGATGGTAGGTTCTGCTGAAGGTTCTAGGGTAGGTTCCGCAGTTGGTTCATTTGTCGGCTCTTGGGTTGGTTCTTCCACAGGTATAACCGTTGGTTCGACAGTTGGTACTAGAGTTGGTGCTACAGTAGGTTCATCTGTCGGCACCGCGGTTGCTGCCTGTGTCGGCTCTACCGTAGCTTCCTCTGTCGGTTCAACAGATGGCTCGACAGTTGGCGTGCTCGTCACTGTCTCCACCACGGTGGGCGTCACAGTAGGCGTCGCAGTAGACGACGCAGTGGGCGTTAATGTAGCTGGCGTGCTCGTCACTATCTCCGTGACAGTGGGTATCGCCGTTGCATCCAGTGTAGGTGTCACAGGAGGCGATGCCGTTACAGTTGCCTGCACTGTCCATGTTGGTGTCGGCCCAGTAGTAGGCACAGTAGGAGGCACAGCAGTTGACAGAGCGGTGGGTGCTGTTGTCGGGGTTACCGTTGGTTCCACAGTCGGCGGCACAGGTGTCGCACTGGGCGCGGGCGTATTGCTCGGCACAGGCGTTGCCGTGGCAACCACGGTTGCCGCGCCATCAGTCGGCACGACATCCACTGGCGCTGCATCCGTCGGCGCGGCAGCAGGTTGCGTCACAGTAGGTGGTACGCTGGTTGCCGTATCTTGTGGCGGCACAACTACGAGTACTGTTGAACTCGGCAGCGGTGTCTCTGTGGCTGCCTCATCAGTGGCTATCTCTGTTGCCGTCTCAGTCGCCGTTGGTGTTGGCGTCACTGTGGCAGGCAAGGGGAGCACTGTGGGCGGGGTGCGTGCGGCATCCAACGCTAGCGTGACAGCCGCTGCTGTGCGTGCTAGTGTCTGCGTCGCCAGGTTATCCCCTGCAGCTTGTATTTCCAGTGCCTCAAGTTCTTGCCGCCATTCCAAGAGGAAGCGGGCGCGTTCGCTGCTGGGTAGATCATTAACTGCCGCCAATGCAGCGTTCGTCTTTTCGTCAATCTCTGCAATCAGCGCCGGGTCAACCACTGCCCCCTGCGCCTCCAATGTCAATGCCTCATCCAGGCGACGGACTACCTGCTCTGCATACCAGTTGGCTTCGTCTCCTGCTGCGTTGAGCAAGACACGCTGGAAGGATTCCCCGGCGCGCTTGAGTGTATAGAGCGGATCTCCTGGGAGCGTACCCGCGTTGGCGGCTGCCACTACAACTACCATCAATGCCACCGCAGCGATACCAATGCCACTAAAGATGGAAGGCCAGACTCGGCTGCGGCGGCGATTCGGTGCCGGTGGCAGTTCTGGTATCACAGCGCCGCCACGAAGAGAGGAGGTGGGCTCTGGCGTAGCACGCCCTGGCGCTCTCCCCAACTCGGCAGGTAATTCTGTTTCCGGATACGACAATTGACTATTGGCAGATAGATCTGCGTCAGATAAACTAGAGGTTGATGGAGCAATAGATGATGTTGCCGTGGGTAATAGCGCGCTATCTTCGTCAGACTGCGACTCAGTAGGATGCGACTCAGTAGGATGCGACTCAGTAGGCTGTAACTCGGTAGAAGACCCAGTAGAAGTGTGGGTCTTCATCTGACTCGCGCGTTCGGCAGCATGGCGAGCCGCGGCCATCGCCAATGCACGCCGTCCTGCCACAAAGCCCACCCCCGACATCGTTGGCTTGGGGCTGCGCTGGAGGGTCACTACAGCCTTTAGCAGGGAAGCCAACTCAGTAGCATATTCAGGGTGGCGAGCAGCAACCTCATCCGGGTCTTCGCCTGCTTCCACTGCGGCAATACAGATTGTCAGAATTTCTTCAGGTACCATGTGCCCCTACATCTTGCAGATGACGTCGGAGAGTTTCCAGTGCCCGGTGTTGGAGCGCCTTAACTGCTCCTTCGCTCTTTTGCATGATCTGGGCGGTTTCGGCGATGCTCAACTCTTCGACAAACCGCAGTACAATTACCTCGCGCTGCTGATCATTGAGAATATGCAGCGTATTCAACACTCGCTGAAAATCTAGACGCTCCTCAACCACCTCCATGGTATGCCCGCTCACGACATGGGCAGCATGTTCTAACGGCGATTCCTGCGTCCGTTTATGGCTGCGTAACACATCCACCATCTTGTTATGGGCGAGGCGATAAAGCCAGGCCGAAAAGATCGCTACATTGTCCCGCGGACCAATGCGAAAGATGTCAATCTTTTCAATTAGACGCAAGAAGACCTGGGAGGTGATGTCTTCGGCCAGATCTGGGTCGCCAATGCGAGCTAGCAGATAGCGAAAGACTCGGTCGGCAAAGAGCAGATAGAGTCCATCAAATGCAGCAGGTTCGCATGCATTCTGCGCTCGTTGCAGCAGATCGACCAGGATGGTCTCTTCGACAGGGTCACCACGTTGAATCTGAGCCATGCCTAGTTGCTTACGTCAATAGCTATACGGTGGATGAATAACAGAAGATACGACAGCGGGCAGCTAGGGTACATCCGACAGACCCTAGCTGCTTCGGTTACGAGGGTAGAAAACAGCCGGACGCTACTTTCCGCCAATGCGCGCCATGAGATTTTGCCAAGGATTGCTTTTGAGTGCCTCGGGAGCGACAACAGGCGTATTATCCTCAATAGTAAAGAGGATATTGAGCCGGTCTTCCACATATTTAGCGCCGCCGATCTCCAACTTGGCAAGACCCAACGGCAACGAAATGTTACGTTTCCAATTGCCAATGCGCACGACCAATTCATCAAAGACGCTGCGATGGAGGTGTACCTGCTCGCGTTCCACCAGTGGCAGCGGAATACTCAATACATAATGTCCATCTTGGCGGAAGATCTCCTGCGGCTTGCCACTATAAAAGCGGCGTGTCGGGTCGCCTTCACCTCCGCGCTCGCCTGCTTCGCCAAAGAGTGCCTGCCCCATACGCTTGAGCATCTCCATCCCCGTTACTTCCTGGGGAAAGAAGGGTACTTCAAAAATGGGCAATGGATAAAAAGATTCACGCACCAATTCGAGATTTTCGCTTTGGGCGCTCTTCCAAATATCAAAATAGCTATCAATTAGCTCTTTTGGAAAGACCCGATTACAGACCACCGCATCTACCGGATAGCCATAGAGATTTAGATAGGTATAGGCACGTTGGGCCTCTTTCACCACCATCTTCTCTGGGTTAAGCACGACGCGTATGCTGCTCACTTCCGGGTTGCTCAGCAGTTCATTCATGCGTGCGAGATAGCCCACCAACTCTTCGATCGAATCAAAAAGATCCTCATCAGGCAGGGGCATATCACTCATGCGCCGCATCAAGGGGCGAGCAATCTGGATGGTCTTGCGCTGGAAAGGAAAGATCTTTTCAATATACCAGCGCGCCATATCGGGGAAACTGAGCAGTTGCAGTGTCGAGCCGGTCGGCGCGGCATCGATGATAATGACATCATAGTTGCCACTATCAGCCAAATGGGTAATCTGCATTAAGCAGGCTAATTCTTCCATTCCCGGCAGCACCGATGCTTCTTCGGCAACCAAATCATCCATACCTCGCCACGCAAAGATAGCATTCAGATACCCTTGTACCGTCCCCCAATACTTGTCCATCTGGTTGAGCAAATCGATTTCTTGACCCCAGAGATTGGGGGCAAGTTCGGTTATCTCGTTGCCGATATGGCGGTCAAAGCTATCACCCAAACTATGGGCTGGATCAGTGCTGACGACAGCG
>CAMPHP010000407.1 GCA_946885925.1 uncultured Litorilinea sp. | reverse complement strand
AGAGAGGAGTACAAACTCAAGTTATGACATGGATGTAAGGGGGTATGACCATTGCACCGCTATGGTTTATGGATGCGGTCATGTGGGATCACATCTAGGACACAAAGTATGTGTGTCAACGGTTTGGCGCAGAAGATTATTGCTCATAGTATGGTACGATGTATTTCACGTCAAGGGTCTGTTGTTTCACAGGAAGAAACAAACAAGAAAATATCGCCTGACGCGGCCAGGATTGAACGCAGGGGATCAAATCAGAATCAAATGGGACGGTAATAGGATAGTAGAGGAATATGGCAACATTGCAGACAAGCACAGAACAGCCCTATGTAGTCAAGCCTGTTTATAAGGCTTTACAAGTCTTGATTGCGTTGGGCGATGAACACCGGCCATTAACTTTGACTGAAGTCTGCCACCGGGTACGGCTGCCCAAGACCACGGTCTTTCGTTATTTGCAGACATTAGCCCAGTGTGGTTTTGTGACGCATGACCGGCAGGAAGATATGTATCATCTAGGTGCGCGGCTTTTCGAGTTAGGACAGTTGGCAGGGCAGCAGTTGCGAATTCGGGACGTGGCTTTGCCCATTATGGTGGGACTGCGCGACCGCTTCAACGAGACTGTGAACCTGGGAATTCTCGATGGTTACGACATTGTCTATGTGGAGATGGTCGAAAGCCACCATTCTTTGCGAATGCAGGCAACCCTGGGAAGCCGCGACCCTGCCTATTCCACGGCACTGGGCAAAGCCATGCTTGCCTTTATCGACGAACCAACGCGCCATCTGCCCGCGCGGTTGACACCGCGCACGCTCTTCTCAATCCATACGCGCGCTGGTGTCATGCAGGCATTGGCTAAGGTTCGCCAGCTAGGATATGCGTTGGATGACCAGGAAAATGAGGATGGGGCACGCTGTGTGGGTGCGCCGATCTTTGAGTATCCAGGACGGGTAACGGCGGCAATCAGTGTTTCGGCTCCGGCTTCGCGTTTGGGGCGTGAACAGGTGGAAGGTGTTGCGGCCGCGGTCATTGAGGCGGCAGCGCTTATTTCGCGCCAACTTGGCTACGTGGATAGCAATGGGCCTACTTCGCCCTCTACGATGCCAGCGTCTAGAAACAAATTGCCTGGGGCCAAATCATGAATTAGCGAGGCTGGGGATTGCGGATTGTCAGTTCTAAAAAGACGCCTGTGGTGACATTCAGCAGATTGTCCATCCCCAGCAAATTGGCACGGGCTTGCACACTCGGCGCTACTTGGGCTGCAGCGCCGGTTGGGACGGTGACATCCAACGGGGATGATGCAAGTAGCGCGCCTAGACTGCCCAAACTGCCACAGAAGCCGTCGTAAAGTCGAAGTTCCCCTGAGGCGCGAAGATCTCCACTCCCGGGTGTAAGCGCAAAAACAACGTCAAAGACCAGTCCTGAAGGGCCAACCTGCATACACCACTCGTCAGCGATGGAAGGAGTGTCGCCGCCGAGAACATAGGTGCGCGGATCCAGGGCAATGCTCACTGGCTGACCACTGCTTTGGAAGTTTTGATTGCCCAATTCCAACAGTAATGTCGCATCGCCGCGGATTTCAACGGTACGCGTGGCAAGCGGCGATGGAACCAACGTGGGAGTCACGGTTGGCAGGACAATCACGGCGCTGTCGGCAGTTACCGCAGTCGGTGTCATTGTCGAGATCGGCGTATCTGTGAGTGTGGGTGACTCGCGCTGCAATTGTGCTGCGGCAACGCGTGTCAATGCCGCCATGGCTTGAGGAGGCCGCGTGTTTTCGGTAGTCGAGGTCAATGTGGGGGTTGCGCTTGCTCTCGTGGATCCCTGCAAGGTCGCCGGTGACGGGGTGGTGGGGCGGCTTCCCCACCAATAAGCTCCCGCAAGTAACGCGATTAGCACCAGCCCTACTGATAACAACCAGCGTGGCGATGCCGTTTGGTGTCGCTTTACCTCCTTTGGAGAGAGTTGCGGATCTGCTTCTTCCGGCATTTCTTCTGCTGTTTCTTCTGCTGTTTCTGCCGGTTCTTCGTTTGTCGGCTTGAAATCCTGCTCAGCCATACGCCCTAAATTGTACCTTATCTCTCCGCATCACCGCGCCCTTCTGGTCACAATACGCCAGTGCGGCGCTACTGCTTTCATGATTCTATCACAGCATGACGCTATTCTCTGGAAATCGGTGCGCGTAGTGCACAACAGAGAAGTGAGAATGGCATTCATCTGGAGTGGGAGGGAGAGGATGTAAGGTTTGGGGAGGAAGGGCGCGTGGGGCAGAGAGACTCTTACGCGCCCTGGGGGCACCCGACAGAGCGGCGTGCGTCTCTCATGTCGCGCCCAGGGGGCTCCCAATCTCTCTGCCGCTGGTCTCTCTGGGAGACCCCTACAGGGTGACACGGCCAAATGTACTCAATTGGCGGAGATTCGCAGTGGCCTAACTTACTTGTTAACTTGTATAGGCTACCAAGCGGTCCAACCGCCATCGACTAGCAGGTTGTGCCCTACGATGTAGGCTCCGGCATCAGAGGCGAGAAAGACAACTGCGCCTTTGAGGTCGTTGCGGTCGCCCATGCGATTGAGCGGGACTTTGTTGGTGAAATTTTGGTAAAACTCACTGTTAATGGTTGCGCCGGGAAAGCCGCCGGGTGAGATGCAGTTGACACGCACGCCTTGGGGAGCCCAGACGACCGCCAGGGTACGGGTGAGGTTTACAACGCCACCTTTGATCGCTCCATAGGCAGCGGAGGCGTTGACCGGCACTTCAGGCGGATAGATGCGCACATCAACGCCTACGACTCCATACATCGAACTGATGTTGATAATCGAACCACTGCCCTGGGCGAGCATCGGCTTTGCCGCAGCCTGGGCACAATAAAAGACGCCGCTCAAGCCTGCATCGATCCAGGTGCGCCATGCCTCTGGTGTCAGATCTTCGGGTGGGGCTGGTGTGCCGCGTGTATAGGCGTTGTTAACCAAGATGTCCAGTTGCCCGCATTGATCCAGTGTCGCCGCAACGAGGGCTTTACAGGATTCCGGATCGGTGACATCTACTGCGATAGGAACCGCTGCTTTTGTCGTGTCACGGTCATTCCAGGCAGGTAGCGTGGCAGCATAGGCGTTTAACTCACCGGCCCAGGCGCGACAGTTTTCCAGCGTACGCGAGGCGATCACCACAGTGGCTCCTGCTTCGATCAAGGCTTCGCTGAATTGCTTGCCGAGTAGACCAGCCCCGCCAGTCACAATGGCGACACGACCACTGAGATCAAATAGCTGTTGAACAGTACGCGGTGCAGCGGTAGGGGGAGTAGTGACAGACATGATGGTTTGTCCTGACGCTTCGTCCTGGTGAGTCGTATAGGGCGGTTTAGGTTGGTAGCTAGCTATTGACGCAGAAGTGGTCAATCATATAGCGATAGACATCTACGGCATTGTTGAGCTGTCCCAAGTCGATCCACTCACCTTTGGTGTGGGCCTGGGCAATGTCACCAGGGCCGAGGATAACGAGTTGGGCGTAATCCTTAAAGATCGCTGCCTCTGTACCAAATGGCACGGTTTCCGCTGCTGGTAAGTTGGTCGCGGCGAGAGCTACTTGAATCAGTGGCGAATTCCGGTCGGTATAAAACGGTTCGTGCAAATACCAATCCGTCTCCAGATTATATTTTTGAGCCGCAGAGAGGATCATGGCAATCGCTTCCTCGCGGTTGTCATTGGGCATTGCGCGGAATCCCAAGGTGCATAGGGTTTTGGCTGCGGTCACGTTGGACGCGCAGTTCCCATCATCAATGACCATGTTGAAGCCATTGGTTGGTGGGTCAAATTCTGGGTTTTGAAAGCGCTTGTCGTTTTTGAAGAGTTGGGCAAGTTCCGCCATCTCGGCAAGGAAGGGCGCGATGAGGAAATTGGCCGAGATGCCTTTGTCTGTGCTGGTGTGAGCAGCGCGACCATAGGCTGTGATAAAGAAGCGCGCTCCTCCTTTATGGGCATAGACAGGGCGGAGACGGGTGGGTTCGGCAATGATGCCGTAGGTGGGCCAGTTCTCGGCTAGGAACTTGGATTCGGTGGCAACCTGCTTGGCTCCACCATAACCGATCTCCTCGTCGGCGGTGATAACTAAGGTGATGGGGTGGCGTAGTTTGTCGGCGGAATAGGATGCGGCGGCAACAAGGGTTGCTGCAAGCGGGCCTTTCATATCCGCAGCACCACGCCCGATTAGGCGTTGATCTTCAACTGCGGGAACGAATGGTTCCCAACCAGTATCTCCCGGCACTGTATCGGAATGGGAAAAGAGGCCAATACCGCCTTCGCCACTGCCCTTGCGCGCGACCAAGCTCACTTTGCGCTGGTCACCGTTGAGGTAAGATAGCTCTTCTATCCTAAAGCCACAATCTTCTAGTAGGGTGGCAAGATAGGCGGAAATGGCTGCGTTGCTTTGCTGGCTGGGGGAGGGCATGGCGATAAGCGCCTGGGTCAATTCAACTACATGAGGCACACGGGCCATCATTGCACGATCTCCAATGTTTGGGTTTC
>CAMPHP010000406.1 GCA_946885925.1 uncultured Litorilinea sp. | reverse complement strand
TATATACCGTGCTTGAGCTCGCATTTGGATTTGGCGTCTGGGGAGCAGCCGCGCCTAGAGGGCTCCCGAAGCGCAGCCTACGTATTACGGGAGGTCTCCTCATCGGACTTGGGATCGTTGACTTGTCGGCATACTTCTTCCCAATGCACCTTGATGAGACTGTGGGAGCACTTGCCAATACGATACACATCATTCTCACGGGTGTGACGGTGCTCTTGATTCTGCTGATTATAGGGTTCGGAGCCACAGCAGACGGAAAGTGGTTCCGATTCTACTCGATTATGACGATCCTGATCCTCATCGTGACTGGCGCTTGGGCATTTTCGGACATTTCCCGGATTGCGGCCAACCTGCCGACGCCGGGGCTTGGGGTGAGGGAGCGCATCAACATCTATGGGTACATGCTCTGGATGGCGATGTTAGCCCTCGTCCTCTTGCGTGCTCACGCGACCGCACCAGCAAGGGAGCCGCCCGCCAACATAGGAGCGCCCTTGGTCCACCAGAGTTGATCGTCCCAACTCGCGTCGCGTTGGCGGATCTCGTCAGAAAGGAGGAGATCATGACGACCATTCAGGCTTTCATTAAGCGACACCCAGTACTGACCTACTTCGTCCTCACGTTTGTTATATCCTGGGGTGGCATCCTCCTGGTCATCGGCGGACCTAGCTCAATCCCAGCAAACAGCGAGCAAGCCGAGACACTGGTCCTATTTGTGCTCCTAGCGTTGTTTGCTGGCCCTAGCGTCGCGGGCATGCTGTTGACCGGCCTCGTCAATGGAAAAGCAGGTTTTCGCGAGTTGCTCTCCCGGTTGCTCCGGTGGCGAGTGGGCGCGCGTTGGTATGCGGTCGCGCTCCTTTTCGCTCCGCTCCTGGTGACGGTGGTACTCCTTGCGCTTGCGCGGATCTCCCCAGTCTTTCTCCCTCGCATCCTTTCGACGAGTGACAAGGCGTCCCTGCTGCTGTTCGGTATTGTGTGGGGGCTGATAGGTGGTGGCCTCCTAGAGGAGCTAGGCTGGACAGGGTTCGCTATACCCCAGCTAAGACAGCGTTACGGTGTCCTGACTACTGGTTTCATCGTGGGGGTGCTGTGGGGAGCGTGGCACTTCCTAGTAACCCTCTGGTTAAGCGGCGATGCCTCCGGAGCACTCTCGCTAGCTATCTTCCTGCCTGCGAGCATCTTCTACGGAGGGTCACTGCCAGCCTACCGGGTGTTTATGGTGTGGGTCTATGACCGTACTCATGGAAGCCTGCCCGTGACGATGCTCATGCACGCGTCTTTCTCAGCCAGCAGGCTGATCCTGAATCCTTTGGCGCTAGCACTGGTGCCCGCCTTGGCCTATGACTTCATCGTGGCCGCCGCGCTGTGGGTCGTTATTGCAGTGATCGTCGTAGCCCAGAAGCGAGCTAGCCTCCGTAGGAGACCACCCGAAGCTCAGTTATCACAACACGGACAAGTTCCAGCGAATGTTCGCCCTAGCGGGTGATCTGGATAAACTGCGTGTAATGCTGGGCAAACTCGGCCAGTGATAGGGTAACGGCCTGTCACTGGCCCACCGGGACAAAGCCATGTTTAGCCAACACTTCCTGACCCTGTGACGAAAGCAGATACTCCATAAAAGTCTCGGCCAAAATGGGATTGCTGCTATCCGCTATGGGAGCAACAGGATAATCGGCAATCGTATTTAGTTCATCAGGGATCTCGATTTGTCCTACCTTATCTGCCTCGTCACCCGTAACATCTGATGTGTAGACAATCCCCGCATCCGCCTCGCCCAAAATCACCTTACTGAGAACAGAGCGCACATTTTGCTCATAGGAGACTACGTTGGCAAGCACTGTTTCGCTATAGTTGCTGCCATACTCGATGGTTGCCGATGCCTTGTTGAGAAAATCCAATGAGTAACCACCGACCGGCACTTCCGGAGCCGCCAACACCAGCTTGAGACCAGGCTTAGCAAGATCGTGCAGGGTGATAAGCCCAGCGGGGTTGTCGCTCGGATAGATGACCACAAGCCGGTTGTGGACGAATGTCTGTTGGGTTCCACTGATGACGCGGCCTGCCTCCATTGCCAACTCCATCTGGCGTTGATTGGCCGAAGCAAAGAGGTCAGCCGGTGCGCCTTGCGCCAACTGTTGTACAAGCTGCTGTGAGCCAGCAAAGTTATAGACAAGTTGCACATCAGGATGCTTGGCCTGGAAATTCGTCGCAATCTCGCCAAATGCATCCGTGAGCGATGCTGCCGCAAAGACAATAATCTCACCACTCAACTCGGTACTTGCGGCGGAGTTTTCCGCGCTGGCTTCCGCAGGAGCAATGGCCCCTGTCGCCGTAGATGCCGGGCTAGACTGGGCAACGCATCCACTAACGAGCAGGACAAACAGTGTAGCGCCCCAATAAGCCAACCAACGTGCCATCAATTGCTTTCCTTCTTCATTATAGTAACTGCCTTCATTATAGTAACTGCCCAATAGTCATTTGTTGACTATATCATGTGGGACTTACTACACCTACTTTTTACCGCCTTTTTACCGCCGCATGAGATACCACCGCTCGGTTTGTTGCCCCACCAGAGGTCTTTCTGCCACTAGAACCCAGAGAGAGCGGGATCCCTCCGAGCGCGACATGACAAGCCCAATATTATCTACTTGCTTGACATGGCGATGGATAGTATATTTGCGCAGTGCGTAGGGTAGTCTAAGCATCACGCTGTGCCACACCAGTCATGGAGCGTTCTCAATCTAGTTCCGCTCAGGCTGACACTCATGAGACGACTGTGGTTCTTGGCAGTGCTTCTGCTTGTCGGATTTGCGGTGCTTCCCTGGTGGTTTCCCCTTGTGGAGCACCATGACCGGCTGCCCCTAGCCGATGTTCGCACATTTGCTCCCAAGTTGACGCAAGGGCTCCTCTATGCGCTCCTTGTCTGTTTTCTCTTTGCTGTCTACTGGCTTGCCTATCGCTGGGTGCAGCGCAGTTCCCAACCCCCTCCCTGGTGGTCTATTCTGCTCGCCACAACACTCTTCGGCCTGCCGCTCATCCTGACCTACCCCATCAATGCCGTTGATGTGTTTCGCTACTTCTATGAAGGGCGCATGCTGGTCGAATTCGGGGCGAATCCACTGACGACACCACCCAATGCATTTTCGACAGATCCTTACCAGCCCTTTGCGGCAATCTTATTTCAAAAGACCTCTCCCTATGGCCCACTCTGGGAATTGTTCGGAGGGCTGATCTATCTGCTCAGCCGCGACAGCTTACTCACCGGTCTTCTCCTCTTCAAAGTAGCAGGGCTAGCCTTTCATCTCGCATCAGGAATCGTGATCTGGCAACTCTTAGCCTCCTACGATCTCCATACACGTACGGCACAACTTCTGCTCTGGCTCTGGAACCCTATCCTGCTCTTTATGTTCGTGGTAGACGCCCACAATGATATTCTCATGTTGTTCTGCCTCTTGCTCGGTTATCGGAGCATGCGCCAGGGCCAACCGGCGCTAGGCTTAACACTCATGGCACTTTCCCCGTTGGTAAAACCAATCGGCCTATTGCCAGTCCCCCTCTTTGCGGTGGCGGCTTGGCGACAGACAGCAGGCTACAGCCAACGGCTTAGACTCTTGCTCTATGCCACACTTGGCGTCACCCTCGTCACGATCCTTGCATTCATACCCTTTGGCTCACCCATGCCTCTCATACGACGCCTGATAGACGAATCGCAGAGTGGAACCATTTTCTCGCCAGGTGCGTACCTCTTCTGGCTGGGAGAAGCCAATGGCAGACCTCTAGAACTTCCCATGCTGGGAAGAGGAGCGTCGCTCATCCTCGGCACCGGTGCATTAATCTTGTTCTGGTTGACCTGGCGGGGTCGGTTAGCCGTGCGCGGTGCCGCCGACATCTTTACCGTATATCTATTCACGGCACTCAGATTCCGCATCTGGTACACCACCTGGCCCTTCCCCTGGTTGGTTCTCGACCCCGACAACCCTCCTCGTCTTTACACTGGACTCTGGCTGCTTCTACTTAGCCATCTCTCTGTCATTCACTACGGTCATTTGCGCGTCGCATGGCTCGGCGATGATATGCTCCTAGCCCATTTTATCGGAGTGCCCATCATCTTTGGCCTCCCTCTCTTGATAGGCTTGGTCACAAACTGGTTTGCCCTCCACAAAGATAAACAGAGAGGTAAGCAGAGAGTTAAAGCAGAGGCATAGGATTCAGAAACACGCACTCCCATCATACCAGCGGCCCCTTACCCTCTCGTGTACTGCCCCACCACACTTATTTGTATCTAAATCTATACCCGGCTGTCCTACCAGGGCCGATGGTCTTCTTAAGCATTGGCATTCATACTGCAATTGTGTTCAGTAGAGGAGATTGGGAGAGGAGATCAACGCGAGCCAGCGCGTTGCTGCTGAACAGTGGTTATAGAGACAAAGGAGATTTGCGTATGGTCAACTGGTTCTCAGCGTGGTGGCAAGTGCGCCAATCTTGGTCCTACTTGCGCCATGCCTATCGCTGTGGCTGGAACC
>CAMPHP010000405.1 GCA_946885925.1 uncultured Litorilinea sp. | reverse complement strand
CTATATGCGTTTGGGCTACCTTAACCGAAGCTCTGCGACGGATGAAGTGATCTACCGGAACTCCCAACGCCTCCTCACCTTTCAAATCGGTGATGTCCGTGATTTCCACAGCCTGAGTGCTGCACTTGCTAAGGCCGATATTGTGTTTAATGCTGCGGCGCTGAAGCAGGTCCCAACTTGTGAGTACTATCCCTATGAAGCAGTACAGACGAACGTTGTAGGCCCAGAGAATATTGTTCGAGCCATCCGTGAACATAGGCTTCCTGTTGAGACAGTCATTGGCATCTCGACAGACAAAGCATGTAAGCCTGTCAATGTGATGGGAATGACCAAAGCGCTCCAAGAACGCATTTTTATCCGCGCCAATTTGGACTGTCCCGATACTCGTTTTGTCTGCGTACGTTATGGCAATGTGCTGGCCTCACGCGGGTCGGTCATACCCTTTTTCCACGAACAAATCCGCAACGGTGGCCCTGTCACGATTACGACACCAGAGATGACAAGATTTCTGTTGAGTTTGAATCAGGCCGTCGATACCGTTTTTGCTGCCCTCCAAGAGGCAAGAGCAGGCGAAACTTATATCCCACGCGTTCCGGCTGCCCGCGTCACCGATATTGCTGATGTGCTGATCGGGAATTGTCCGATTGAGGTCAAATACACGGGGATTCGCCCCGGTGAAAAAGTACATGAAATTCTCATCTCAGAAGAGGAAGCCTTCCGCGTGGCCGATCGTGGGCACTATTATGCGATTCTCTCACTCCTACCGGAGCTTTCACACGAATCTGATGGTCGAGTCGTCTTGAAAAAAGAGTATAGCTCGGCAGACAATTTGATGTCGCGGAATGAACTCGCCACATTGCTCAAGAAACACGGGCTCCTGCTAGAGAATCAACCTGTTTACGAGGGTGAACTCTTGCGATGAGGATCATGACAATCGTCGGCACGCGGCCAGAGATTATCCGGTTGAGCCGCGTGATTCCAAAGCTGGATGCGCTTACGGAGCATATCTTCGTTCATACTGGGCAAAATTTCGACCCGCGTCTTAGCGATCTCTTCTTTCAACAGATGGGGATTCGACAGCCCGACCACTTAATGCAGATTCGCTGTGAGACTACTGGTGAGCAAATCGGGGCGATTATCCAGCATAGCGAGGCAGTCTTGCGAGATTATAAGCCGGACCGGTTGCTGTTGCTCGGAGACACAAACAGCGCACTCTCTGCCATCATGGCGCAGCGAATTGGTATTCCTGTCTACCACATGGAAGCTGGCAATCGCTGCTATGATCGCCGGGTTCCTGAAGAGGTAAACCGCCGCATTATCGATCATAGCAGCGATGTCCTGATGCCCTACACAGAGCGAAGCCGCGCCAATCTGCTGCGCGAAGGAATTCCTGGTGAGCGGATCTTTGTCACTGGCAACCCCATCTATGAGGTCTTGCAGCATTACGAACCCCAGATTCTTGCATCTTCCATTCTAGATGAACTCGGTCTGGAGCCTCAGAAGTACCTGCTTGTGACGATGCATCGCGCTGAGAATGTGGATGTTGAATCCCGCTTGCGCAGCCTGGTAGATTCGCTTGTCAAGTTACAGGAAATCTACCACTTTCCTGTGATCATCAGCACCCATCCACGCACAAAGGCGTCAATGACCAAGTTGGGGATTCAAGTGGAAAACGAGCATATCCGCTTCCTAGAACCATTTGGCCTGTTTGATTTTGTAAAGTTAGAGCAAAATGCCTTCTGTGTGCTCACGGATAGTGGTACGGTTCAAGAGGAATGTTGCATCTTTGGTATCCCAACGGTGACGATCCGTGATGTGACCGAGAGACCAGAGACGCTGGAGGTGGGCAGCAACCTACTGAGCGGTGCCGATGTGGCTTCAATCGTCACCAGTGTCCATGCTATCGTTGAAATGAGGCATGAGTGGACCCCTCCTCATGAATACACAGTGTCTAATGTCAGCCAAACAGTTGTGAAGCTAATGCTTAGCTACGATCACTGGCATAGGGCATCGAGAAGCTAGGAGCGAATGATTCTCTTATGGAGAAGGTTGTGCCAACCGTTACTGTGGTAATTCCTGTATTTAATGGGGAGAATTATCTTGAGGAAGCGATTTGTAGCGTCCTCAACCAGACCTATCGTGACTTTGAGATCGTCGTTGTGGATGATGGCTCAACTGACGGCACTTGGGCTATCATCGAGCGTTACATCGCTGCGAACCCCGGTGTTGTTCGCGGAATTCGCAAGCAAAATGGCGGCACCGCGGCTGCACTCAACGCAGGTATTCAAGTGGCAAATGGCAAGTATTTCGCCTGGTTGAGCCATGATGATCGCTTCCTGCCGCATAAACTTGAAGCACAGCTAGCCTTACTAGACAGCAATCCCGAAATTGTAGGCGTATACAGTGATTACACGCGCATTGATGAAGCTGGCAGTCGCATCGGCCTCGTACATGCAACCTGGTATCCTCAATCGAAAACAGTACGCCGATTCCTACAAAATCCGTATATTAATGGAAGCACGCTTGTCGTTGAACGTCGATGCTTGCAAGAGGTAGGCCTGTTTGATGAGGCGGTGCGATACGCACATGATGCCCTGATGTGGGTTCATCTGATACAACGCTATCAACTTGCACACATACCTGAGCCATTAACAGAGTACCGAATACATTCAAATCAGGCGACAGAGAAGAAGCGACAGGCCGTCCGCCGTGATAATCGGTTGTGGTTGAGCAAGGCCATTAAGAGTTATACAGTTAAAGAGATCTTCCCTGAGCTAAACCAACCGCAGACCACCTCTGCAGATCTTGCCGCTGCTTATACGTATCTAGGCGACGTTTTGATTATTCGTCATGTACATATCTGGTCAGGCATTTGGCAATATTGGAAAGCCTTGCTCGTTTGGCCAGATTTACGCAATCCTGCCCTTGGTAAGGCACTCATCGCCTTCACTCGACTTTTGACCCAGAGAGTCCAAACGATCAAGCGCAATATTCAAATGTTTCGTCCTAGTCAAGTAACCCAAAGCGAGCCAAGACCTCCAGTTGAGATATATACTAGTACATGGTGTGAAATTATTCCAGATATCCGTGTTACACCAGATAACTAAGTTATCCTTATCGTAGCAGAGCAGATTGTGGCAGAGCAGAGACTTCGTATTTTGTCAGCCAATACGCTCGATCAAGAGGGGGGAGCAGAGCAGGTTGTCTGGTCGCTCCATCAAGGGTACCGTGCTCGCGGCCATGAGTCGTGGCTTGCGGTAGGCGCAAAGAGAAGAGCCGATGACAATGTGCTTGTTATGGACAATGCAAAGACGCGCAATCCGTGGTCGCGCTTCTGGTGGCGTGTTCAGAGGCGATCATCTGGCTCCGGTGAGAAATTTAAGCGCTGGCGAGAGAAGCTACGACGCGGGTTAGCACTTGTTGCCGAACCACAAAGTATCGTCGAAACCTTGCAAGGATATGAGCACTCCCACTTCCCTGGCACCTACGCTCTTCTAGACCTTCCCCCACAACGACCGGACATCTTGCACTGCCATAGTTTGCAACGTGGATACTTTGAGCTTGAGGCATTGCCGGTATTAAGCCAGCAGGTTCCGACTGTCCTCACGCTGCACGATGCTTGGCTCTTGAGTGGTCACTGCACGCATCCATTTGACTGTGAACGATGGCGTACAGGTTGCGGGCAATGTCCCGACCTGAGCATTTCCCCTGCCATATTGCGGGATGGAAGCGCCCGCAACTGGCAGCGTAAACGCGACATTTTCAAGCAGAGCCGTTTGTGGGTCGTCGCCGATAGTAAGTGGCTTATGGAGAAGGTGAGCGCATCCATGCTTACCTATGTGGATGCTCGTGTGATCTATCCTGGTGTTGACTTGGAGATTTTTCGTCCCGGAGAGCGGCAGCAAGCGCGATCCGAGTTGGGTCTTCCACAGGATGCAAAGATCCTTTTATTCGTAGCCGCCAAAGCTAGGCACAACCCTTGGAAGAATTTCCGGCTGCTCAAACAAGCTGTCGAACGAGTAAAACAACGGGTTGCTGGCGAGATAGTGCTTCTCATTGGTGGCGACCCGATATCGGATGAATTAGTAATAAAAGATGGGGTTTGGTTCGCCCCACCCATTGCCACATCGCAGCAACTCGCCCAGTACTATCGTGCTGCGGATCTCTATGTTCATGCGACCCATGTGGAAACATTTGGATTGACCATTGCCGAGGCAATGGCATCGGGGCTCCCTGTTGTCGCAACTCGAACTGCGGCGATTCCCGAATTGGTCACCAATGGAGAATCGGGATATCTTACAACGCCTGGTGACGTTGAGGAGATGGCAGCCCGGATCGTTGAGCTACTTCAGAATACCGAGCAGCGCATCGATCGCCCCGTCGGCGTGCTCCACGCCGAAGGAGCGGTGGAGCCCGAGCAGGCCGGCGAAGGTGAAGATCACCCAGAGCACGCCGGGCGCGAGGTCGCCCGACGGAACGGCGGTCGCGTCCCAGGCGAAGTAGAAGATCGACACCGCGAGG
>CAMPHP010000404.1 GCA_946885925.1 uncultured Litorilinea sp. | reverse complement strand
AACCAGGCTCACATAAATCTCTCCGGGAAGATGTCATACTCGTCTAACAACTAGGTTCTTAATAGGCAGACCGCTATGTAGGACTGCTTCCTACAACATAGCACTTTCTAAGAGAATAAGGAGTCACTGTGGGTACATCATTGCTCTTATTCCGAGTAGCAGGCATTGAGGTACGTGTCCATTGGTCATTTGTCTTGGCCCTGGCTTTTGGCGCGTATATCTACAGGGGAAGCGCTGCCGGGCCACTCGCAGGCGCGCTCTATGGCATTCTCGTCATCATTCTGCTCTTCGTCTGCGTGACGCTGCATGAGTTTGGACATGCACTAACCGCCAAACGTTTTGGGGTGGGGGTGAAGACAATTACGCTCCTGCCAATTGGGGGTGTGGCGAACCTGGAGCGAATGCCCGACAAGCCGATACAGGAGTTTTTGATCACGTTGGCAGGGCCGCTCGTCAACTTTGTCATCGCCTTATTGCTCTTCCCGCTTACATTGCTGCTCATGACGATGGAATTTGGCAGCTATCCATCGAACACGGAGGCATTCTTGCGCGCCTTGCAAGAGCCAGGTCTCATCAACCTGGTCACCTACCTCTTTGTCACCAACATCCTCTTAGGCGTCTTTAACCTGCTCCCTGCCTTCCCGATGGATGGTGGGCGTATTCTGCGTTCTCTCTTGGCAATGAAACTATCCTATCTCCAGGCCACGCAGATTGCGGTCTTGGTCGGGCGTATCATGGCTGCACTGATGGCTATCGTTGGCTTGCTGGCTGGCAACATCTCGTTGTTGTTAATCGCCTTCTTTGTTTATGTCGGCGGTAGCGCAGAGCGAGAAGTAGTAGAAAGCCAGGCTGTCCTTAGACATTTTACGGCTGCTCAAGCACTGCCCCGTACTGCCGTCAGTATCTATGCCACCGAACGATTAAGCCGTGCCGTAGAATTAATCATGAGCAGTTACCAGTCAGATTATCCTGTACTGGATCTGCATGGCAAGTTCATTGGTGTCCTAACCCGTCCCCGGCTGATCCAAGCATTGCAACAGTTCGGCCCAGAGGGACGGGTGGTAGATGTCATGTTACCTGCGGAGAGTGTGCCTGTCGTCTCCCCTACCACTAGCTTAGCTGATGTGTGGGAGACCATGGCAAGCCAGGGTGCGCGGGTAGTCGCTGTGAAGAACCAGCAGGAATTCCTGGG
Source organism: uncultured Litorilinea sp. (assembly GCA_946885925.1). The sequence continues at coordinate 3,348 of CAMPHP010000404.1, read as the reverse complement.
GCTGATCACAATGGACGATATTATCGAGGTCTTCCAAGTAATGGGCGCAAGCATGACCAGGACCGGAGAACCTGCACCACCCAGTGCTCCGGTGAGCACGCCGACGCCCAGCGAACCCACCAAGCAGACAGTCGCCGATGCCTGAGTTTGCTACTGCTACAGGTACGATCTTCTATGAGGATCTAGGTCCAGCATCACCCAAATCGACTGTGCTGCTGCTGCACAATTTTTTGAGTACAGGACGTACGGCATGGGGCAGCATTGCCAATGAGTTAGCCAAGAGCTATCGCGTCATCCTGCCCGATCTGCCAGGTCACGGGCGCTCTGTTGGCTTCCCACCAGGCTTTAACCACCGCACAATCGCGGTGCAGATTGCCGAGTTGGTGGAGTCGCTAGGTCTCTTTACCTTGCATGTTGCCGGGTGTAGTGCAGGCGGCATCATCGCCGAATGGATCGTTGCGGAGGAATTGCTGGATGTGCTTACCTTGACGCTGGTAAGCAGCAGCTACAGTGTGAATCCCACAACCACTGGCCTTGCCATTGACACGCGCCCAGAGGCGTATCGGGCCGGAGCAAATTGGCTCGAAGCCACCGCCAAGCTCCACGATGTTTATCAAGGGGAGGGATATTTTGAGCGGGTGCTGCTGCCAGGATACCGGGCACTGACGCCAGAGCTCTCTATCGATCTGCCGCTTGAGACGCTTGCGACGTGGGAGATGCCCGTCTGCATTATACATGGCGAGGAAGATGAGATCTTTCCGGTTGCCATTGCCAAGCAGATGTGCGCTACGCTGCCAAACTGCGAATTACACGTGTTCCCCCGCCAGGGCCATTCATTGATATTTCGCCAGAGCCGCAAGGTCGGTGCAATTCTGCAAGCGTTTCTAGAAAAACACGAGAAATCATAGGCGCATAGAGTCCGTATAGAATCTTCCTGAGGCTTAAAGCCTCAGGAAGATTCCTGCGCCAGGAAGTCATTCGAACCTACTATACTGGAGTGAGCCAAACATCATGCAACCAAGAAACCATCCTTTGATAATTGCACCCTCGATCCTCACGGCTGACTTTGGTCATTTAGCGAAAGCCATTACTGCGGCGACAGAGGGTGGTGCCACCTACATGCACCTGGACGTAATGGATGGTCGTTTTGTACCCAATATCAGCTTTGGCCCCAAGATGGTCGAAACCGTGCGTGGCCTAACCGAACTACCTTTGGACGTACACTTGATGATCGAAGATCCTGACCGCTACCTCGTTGACTTTGCCCAAGCAGGAGCCAATCTGCTCACCGTACACGCCGAGGCCTGTGTGCACCTCCATCGCACCATCCAACGCATTACCGAGCTAGATTGTCGGGCGGGTGTAGCGATCAATCCGGCGACACCTGTCGAGATGCTCCGCGAGATTGTGCCCTTCGTAGATATGATCCTGGTGATGAGCGTCAATCCTGGCTTTGGCTCGCAACGCTTTATCGAAACATCTACCAGCAAGCTGCGCCGCACACGCAAGCTCTTGGATGAACTTAACCCCCTCTGTGACCTAGAGGTGGATGGCGGTATTGATATTCACAACATTGATGACGTAGTGCGCGCTGGGGCGAATGTCATTGTGGTGGGGACAGCGGTCTATAACACACGCGGCACACCGGAAGAGAATATCGCCAAACTACATAGGGCGGCTTCATCGGCCATATGGCACGAGGCATAATGGGGCACAGAGCATAATGGGGTACGGGGCATAAGACTTGTCTTGTCTTACAAACCCCAAAGCAGCACAACTTGAAAAATAAAGGGCAGCACAAAGAGCAGGCTATCCAAACGGTCGAGTACGCCACCATGACCAGGAAATAGAGTGCCTGTATCTTTGACCCCCACCTGCCGTTTGATCGTGCTGATCGAAAGGTCGCCAAAGAGGGCAAGAACACCGGAAAACAAGCCCACGACTGCTCCAAAAATAGGGCTGTGGGTGTTGACCAGAGGTGTAATCAAAATCCAAATGGCACCGACAGTGGCAGCAGCCATCCAGCCACCAATTGTGCCTTCCCACGTCTTCTTCGGACTCAGGCGCGGCCATAACTTATGACGCCCGATGGTGACGCCCGTGAAATAAGCAGCAGTGTCATTTGTCCAGGTCACTGCCAGGCCCAGAAAGACCCACCATAGACCGTTGGGCAATTGGCGCAAAGCCAGGGCTTGCCCAAGCATGATGCCAAGATAGAGCGCGCCCATACTCGTCGCCATCCAGGTATGCATGGGCGCGTGCTTTTGGTGCATCGCATCGATCAGAGAAAGGATCATCCCCGCGCTGATGATGAACGAGAGGGGCAGGAATTGAGGCTGCCAGAAGGAGAGGATCAGAAGCGTTAGCCATGTCAGCCCCAAGAGACGGCGCGGCTCATAGCCACCAATCTGCATTAACTGGTAGAACTCAAAACCGCCGCCTACACCCACCAACACCAAGAACAACGCAATCCACATTCCCCCAAACCAAATGGGGACCAAAACGAATGGGATGCCAAGCAGCCCTACGATGATGCGTTGCCTCATCGCATGTGACTCAGGCTAACTTTGTGGATGGAGGACACGGCCAAAGCGACGCTCGCGCGCATTGTACTCATGCAGTGCTTTGTACAATTCTTTTTCGTCAAAATCCGGCCAATAGGTGGGGGTAGTATAATACTCAGCATAGGCTGCCTGCCAGATCAAGAAATTGCTCAAGCGCCATTCTCCACCTGTGCGGATAATCAAGTCGGGATCGGGTAAATCAGCCGTATAGAGATAGCGGCTGAAAAGCTCCTCGGTCAACTCGTCTGGCGAAATACCATCCGCGAGCGCGCTGCGAACTGCGTCGAGAATTTCGGCGCGTCCCCCGTAGTTAAAGGCAACATTGAGAACGATACGGTTGTTGTGCTGGGTCACTTCCAAGGCATGGCGGATCTGCTTTTGCAGCTCCGGGTCAATGCCAGCCATACGTCCACTGTGGCGAATCTGGACACCATTTTTGTGCAAATCGCCTAGTTGGCGATTGATGGTAAGACTCAGCAGGCGCATCAGCCCCGTAACTTCTTCCAAAGGCCGCTGCCAGTTCTCTGTAGAAAAGGCGTAAATGGTCAATACTTTAATGCCGTGGCTTACGCTGCTTTCCAAAACACGGCGAATGTTGTCTACCCCGGCTTGATGACCAACCAAGCGCGGCATCCCCCGTTTTTGTGCCCAACGACCATTGCCATCCATGATAATCCCCACATGGTGAGGCACAGAAGGCAAGGGCGCTTGCGAATTGGCAGGTGCAGCGTGGTTGTTAATATCAGTGCTCATGGTCTTTATTTGTAGCCTCCTCGCCGCAACC
>CAMPHP010000403.1 GCA_946885925.1 uncultured Litorilinea sp. | reverse complement strand
CAATAATATTGTTGGTGAGGTTGATGGTACTGGTTTCGGATTGGCTCTTGGTGACGTAGATGCCTACGTTCATCGCGCCTGCGGTCGTAGACTTATTCAGGTTGTCGGCAATGGTGCTATGGCGCATTGATACGGCGCTGTTGATGATGTAGACGCCGCTGCCATAGACATCAGAGAGCGCAATCGAGTTCTGCGCCACGACATTGTTGGTCATGGTGATTGTGCTGCTGCTGATATACATGCCGCCACCTTCGCCCGACTTGTTTTCGTTGCGAAGAAGCGTATTGCCTGTGAAGACGCCTTTGCTGCGTTGGAAGTAGAAGCCTGCTCCTGGAGCCTCAGAGACTTCTTCGCCTGTTACTTCGCCCACAGGAACGATAGTACGTCCCTCGACGATGATAGGCTCGTCCACATAGTGTGTGTATACAGTTACATCACGCCGGACGACATTGTTTGAGAGCATGTTGGAGATGATGGTGGAGGCAGGTGTATCTTCAATTGCAAGACCTGCGCCACTGCCTGCGGTCTCGTTGTCGTCAATCGTATTTGATAGCAGTTCCACCAGATCGGCACGCAAAAAGGCCGCACCCCCTGTGCCTTTGCCGCCATTGTTGCCGCGCAACTCGCTGTTGGCGACGTGGATATAGAGTGTGCGCGCATAGAGACCACCGCCACCCGCAACGGCAACATTGTCCGTTAATTTGGAGCCGTTTATGGTGACGTTGGAGCCATCAACATAGATCGCGCCACCGCGGCCGCTGGAAAGCACATTGCTGTTAAAGTGGCTGTTGTTGATCGATACTTGTCCGCCTGGTGCATGGAGACCGCCGCCATCCTTGTAAGCACTGTTTTGGCTTACGGTGCTATCGGAGATGACGACCGTACCCGTGATCACCGCAAGGCCACCACCGGAGTTCGTGATGGTGCGGTTGGCGCTAATCTGTGAATTGGTGGTGACGGCTAAGCTTCCGCCAGTTTGGTAAAGACCACCTCCCCCTCGGTTAGCTTCGTTGCTAGTAACAGAACTGGCGTCAATGGTCACAGTGCCGCCCATGACATAAAGCCCACCACCTTGTCCGGTTGTGCTTTTGTTCTGGTGGATGGTGGAGTTGCCCTGTACCAGTAGGGAGGTCGTAGTGGCTGTCAGGTACAAACCACCGCCATTGAGTTGGGCAAAGTTCTGCTCAATCTGTACGCCTGTCAGCGTTACCGTTCCATCTCCGGCATAGATGCCACCACCATTGCCTGTTTGCGCTTCGTTGAGCCGCACGATACTGGCATTTGCCAGGGTCAGCGCGCCACCAGGTGCGTAGAGCGCGCCGCCATTGACCTTTGCTTTGTTGCGTAAGAAGCTGATCTGCGCGGTTGTCATCTCGCCAGCGGCAATATAGATACCACCACCAGATCCATTTTGCGCCTGGTTCGCCTCAATGACACTACCGTTACCAAAGGCGAGCATTGTATCCGTGGCATAAATACCGCCACCGTTGCCATTGGCTATGTTGCCTTTGAGCGTGAGCAAGCTGAAATTAACTTCACTCGTTGTAGTGAGATGAAGTCCGCCGCCATCGCCTGCGGTTGCTGTATTGCTAATAACTTGCGTTGTTTCGCTAAAGGTCAGATAGGAAGCCAGGGCGCGGATGGCTCCACCGCTTTGTTGGGCATGGTTAGACTGGAAGGTAAGATCTTTGAAGTTGCCTTTAGTGACGCTAACAAAATAGAACGCGCCACCACTTCCTGTCGTGGCACGATTGCCACTTACGATGCCAGTGCCATCCAACGCAAGCGTGCCCTCACTGACATAAAGACCACCGCCATCTATCTGAGCCACATTCTCCTGCATAGTGAACGCACCAGTTACCGTTAGCGCGGCAGAACTGCTCAAATATAGACCCCCACCGCTACCCGTTGTGACCGTGTTGGAGATAACGCTGGCATCGCCTGTGACTTCAACCTCACTATCACTGACGAAGTACGCACCACCATTTGTCTCCGCTCCGTTATAGCGGAGGGTGCTGTTCCCGTTCCAGGTGATAGTGCTGGCTTGGGCATAGATTGCGCCACCGCTGGCAGTCGTTGCGCGGTTGCGTTCGGCAATGAGGTCAGCGCCCGTGATGGTGCTGTCCGTGGCGTAGATTGCACCGCCGTTGTCATCGGCACGGTTGGCGGTTAACGTGGTTGCGCCGAGTGTAACTTGGTCGCTGTTCTTAACGTAAAGGGCACCCCCATTTTCCGCCAGTGCTGTGTTGGAGATGGCACTGGTGGAGTTGGCGGTAAAGGTGGCTTGGTCTGCATAGAGACCTCCACCGTTAAGCTGGGCAGTGTTTGAGATAAAGGAGGCGTCAGTGACGGTCATGTCCGCGCCCGCGGACAGATGGAGACCGCCACCATTGCCCGTAGTTGCGCGGTTTGCGGTCAGGGTGATTGCCCCATCTGCGCTCAACTGGCTATTCTTGGCATAGAGACCGCCGCCGTCGAGTTGCGCCTGGTTATTGGCAAGTGTAGTCTGCCCACTAAGCGCAATGTTGGGACTGTTGAGCACATATAAACCACCGCCACTATCTGTAGTCGCGCGATTAAATTGGATCACGTTACCAGCTAAAGTGCCGTTGCTCGCGCCGGCAAGATAGACGCCACCACCCGCAGCAGCGGTATTGACCAAGATGGTATTGCCGGAAATGGTCGCATTGGGAGCGGCAACATAGAAGGCCCCACCATTCCCACTGCCATTCGCCGCATTGCTCCGCACAAGCACGTTGTTGGTGAGTGCGACCGAGCCAATGGAATCAATGTAGACGCCGCCGCCATTTCCATTCATGGCACGGTTATTGAGGATTGCGGGGCTATTCGTCAGGGTAACTTGGCTCGCTCCTATAAAAGCTGCACTACCACCTTTTGTACCTGCTTGGTTATTGATCAGGTATACCCCAGACAAATGTGCAATCTTGTTACCAAAGAAGGCAATACCGCCACCGCTGTCGGTTGTAGCAGTATTGGTCATGATTTTGTTGCCGCTGAGGGTAAGATCGCCATTCTCGCGATAAATGCCGCCGCCGTGAACGTTGGCGACATTGTTGGTGATGGGAAATGGCCCCAGGGTTGCTGTGCCGCCGCTGAGATAGAGTCCTCCGCCAGAACCACCCGTGGCACTGTTGGCGTTGATGGGGCTTGTCCCCGCGATATTGAGTGCGATGTTATGGGCGTAGATGCCGCCGCCACTGGCGGCAGCATTGTTGCTAAGGGCAAGATTGCTGAATGAAGCGGGTGCGCTCACCGTAGCCGTCAAATAAAAACCACCGCCCAACGCCCCTGCGCTGGAATTGGTGACGCTGCCATCTAGGGTCAATGCCGTGTCTTGTGCATAGAGCGCACCACCATTTGCTGTAGCGGAGTTGGCAGTCATGGTGATGCTACGCAGCGATACAATACTCCCTATAGCAGCACTCCCTATAGCAGCAATTGCACCCCCATTGCCCGCAGTGGCTTGGTTGTTCAGGAAGCGCGCATGGCTGCCAAACAAGCGGCTACCGGGGGAAAGCGAAATTGCACCCCCTGTTGGAGCCTTATTGCCGTTGAATTCCGTATTGGTAATGCCGATGCTGGCGATGATGCGCGTGTCAACGCCGATGCCACCACCGCTGGTGGGCGCAGTATTGTTTTGCACATAACTGCGCGTCAGGTCGAGCCGTACAGGAAGGCCGCTAAGGGTCGGCGAGAGTGGGGGAGTGATCGAAATGGCCCGGTTTTGATTTGTGCCGTGGAGCAAACGCACGCCATCCATGACAACCGTAGTGGTCAAGGTGGTCGTGGTTGGCCCAACAATGGTGATGACGGGATCGGTCGTGTTGACAGTGATGCGCGTAATGTTTGCAACGGGGTCAGCCACTGGCTCGTTCGTTCCCGTAGCAAACGTAGCGGGGTAGCCACCTAGAATTGTCAGCGATTTGGTGATGACCACGGCCTCTGTATATTCGCCCACAGCCATGCGGATTGTATCGCCGGGTTGTGCAACCTCGATGGCGCGGCTGAGTGTACATGCTGGATAGGAGTGTGATGTCGTGGCGGGCGGGTTGGCTTGGACACGCAGACAATTGCCTGTGGTTGAACCGTTAGGAGATACATACCGGGTATCGGCTTGTGACGCGCCAAGTGGTGCCGCATGAGCAACCCGACCTGAATCCAACAAGGCCACTAATCCGGTTGCCATGAGCAGCGCCACCAACAAGGCAGTGGGCGCGACTAGGCATTGCGCCCAGCTCCATCCATTGGCTCTCCGCACATGGGTATCATGTGGTTGAGTGGGCGAAGTGTCAGTCTGAGAGTGTTGGTTCATTACTCGGTCTGTCTGTGTCTAGCTGGTTTGATCTGTCTAATGTTCTTTTCGTTGCCACCCGCTCTGTCGTCGCGCGATCCGGAGCGATTGGGAGCCCCCAGGGCACAGCATGACAGGCCAATGTGTTTTGTCACTCCGTAGGAGTCTCTCTGCTGCTGCCGCACTATCCAGAGAGATTCCTACCCTTACAGGGGGGACCGGCATGACAGG
>CAMPHP010000402.1 GCA_946885925.1 uncultured Litorilinea sp. | reverse complement strand
ACCGTTGTTTCAGGTGAACGCCACCCGTGCAGCTTCTTGTTTCCTGCACCAGGACGCTCCGGTGATCCCGCGTGAGGAGATAGATCGACTCTTTGCCTAATCAGTGCGGATGGTTGCCGCAAAGGAGGTGGACGTCGTTGGTGTGACGGTTAGGCCGCCTTTCGCACCGACATCACAAAGATATCACATAGGGATGCCAAAGGGTCTCCCACTCCCCTTATGAATTACCTTATAGCCGTACTTTAGTTGTGAACAATGGAGATGAGAAGAATGCACGCAATAAAACCACGCACATTCCATATGCTGCTGGTCACCTTGGTCATTGCGGCGATGCTGGCGGCTTGTGGAGCGCCTGCTGCTGACACAACCACTGCTCCTGCGGCAGATGCAACCGCGGCAGAAGGCACGTCAGCGGAAGCACCAGCGGCAGAGATAGAGTCTCCAGAACTGCCCGAAGTCCCCCGCAACCGCACGCTGATCATCATGAATGGCGGCCCCAACCAGTATGCGTTGTTCAACAATCAAAACCCATTCAGCGCAAGCCAGGGTGAAGGCTTCCACATGGGGACGCTGCCCGCGGTCAAGGAACCCTTGATCATGTTCAACGTATTAACTGGTGAATATGAGAACTGGTTGGCTGAGAATTGGGAGTATAACGAGGACAACACCGAGATCACACTCTTTCTACGTGATGGGGTGAAATGGTCTGACGGCGAGGCATTTAACGCCGATGATGTGGTCTTTACGATGAATATGCTGCGCGACAATGCCGACAGCATGACCCACCTCGCCGACCTGCCTGTGTACCTGAAAGAGGCGCAGAAGGTTGATGACTTGACAGTGAAGCTAATCCTGAATAGCCCCAATCCCGCCTTCTGGGCCACAACGTTGACCACGAACCACGGCCCGAGCATGGTGCCAGAGCATATTTGGAAGGACCAGAATCCACTGGAGTTCACAGATTTCGACATTGAAAATGGATACCCGGTTGGCACAGGGCCTTATAAGTTGGTCTTTGCTTCGCCCCAGCAGAAGATCTATGACCTGCGCCAAGACTGGTGGGCTGCTGAGACAGGCTTCAAGCCACTGCCCCAAGTCGAGCGCATCATCTACTTGCCATCGCAAGATGAGAGTCAAGCGGCTCAGTTGCTGATCCAAAATCAGATCGACATGGGTCCGATCATGCAGGTCTCCACGCTGCAAACTGTGCTTGCCCAAAATCCCAAGGTCATGACCTTTACGGGGCAAGAGTCACCCTACGGGTATTTGGACTGGTGCCCGATTGACCTCAACATGAATGCCGATGTGGCCCCGTATAATGACAAGGACATTCGCTGGGCAATCTCGCATGCGATTGACCGCGAGAAGCTGGTCGGATTGGCTGAATCGGGGGCAGGTGTGCCTGCGCTCCACCAATTCACTCCCCATGATTGGTTTGCCCCCTTTGAAGAGGCATTGCAAGACGTATTCGCGAAGTATGAATACACCACCGCTGCCAACCTGGCGAAGACTGATGAGATCATGACTTCCAAGGGTTGGACAAAGAACGCCGAGGGGCTGTGGGTGAATGAAGCTGGCGAAACCTTTGTCATGAATATGTATGTGCCGGATTGGTTGCGTGGTTATGGCCCGCCACTGACGCAACAGTTGCGCGATGCAGGCTTTGACGCTACCTTTGACAACTCCCCAGGCCTGGGTACGGCAGTGCAGACGGGTGAGCAAGTGCTATCTGTTGGCTGCAAAGGCCCTAGCGGTGTGTTGGGTATGGATCCTTACTTCATGCTTGCTGTGTACTCTGGTGATTACTACCGGCCCACGGGCGAGCCTGCTCCAATTGCATGGGCTACCTCCCGCTGGCAGAATGCAGAGTATGATGCTTTGATTGAGCAAATCGCCCCACTCGATGCAGATGATCCTGAGACAATGGATCTCTTCCTCCAGGCAATGGACATTTGGGTGAGCGAAATGCCTGACATCTATTTGGGCCAACTCATCATCCGCTATCCGATGAGCACCGAATATTGGACCAACTGGCCCGACCAGAACAATCCCTATGGCTTCCCGCACTCCTGGCAAGAAGAGTTGGAGAAGACCTTCATCAACCTGGAACCTGTGCAGTAAGCACACGCTCAGTTTCATCACGCTCAGTTTCAGATAGACAACGGGGGAGCCTGACAGATACCAGGCTCCCCCGCTTTTTATATGGCTATTGTTGTGAATTGCTGCACAGGCAACTCTGCCCGCTATGCCCCTTACGCCTCGCGCCCTAGTTCCTTGAAGATATGAGCGGCGGTGAGGTTGGCGGAGGTGTCCTGCAATTGGGCGGTTAGCCCACCGTCAGCCACGAGCGCGTGACCCGTGACAAATCCTGCGTCGTCGGAGAGCAGGAAGCGAACCACCTTGGCGATGTCATCGGGGACACCGGTGCGACCCACGGCATAGATAGCAGCCGCGCGTCGCTTGACGCTCTCGTCAATGGGGCCATCATTGGTGATGATCCAACCAGGGCAGACCGAATTGACGCGGATACCATCTTGACCGTAGTCCAGTGCCATCGAGCGGGTGAGATTGATGACTGCTGCCTTGGCTGCGTCATAGACGCCATAGCGCCGGTCAGCGGCGAGTCCATGCACAGATGCGATGTTGACCATCGCACCGCCACCTTGTTGGCGCATGATGGGGAAACTGTACTTCCCGAAGAGGAAAATTGCCTTGAGCATCACATCCATTGAGCGATCCCAACCCTCCTCGGTCATCTCTTCGACGGTGCCGCGCGTGGACCAATAGGCGTTGTTGACCACGTAATCGAGACGACCCAATTGGGCGACGGTCTGCTCGACACAATTGCGAATCGCTTCGTGCTGCCCGACGTCGGTGTGAAGGTAAATCGCCTTGCCACCTTCGGCTTCAATCTCGGCAACTACTTGGTTGCCGCCTGCGTCGTTGATGTCGGCAACCACAACATGTGCGCCATCACTGGCGAGTAGCTTGGCGGTAGCGCGGCCAATGCCATGTGCTGCACCTGTTATGATCGCAACTTTGCTTGAGAAATTGCTCACAATAGTTCCTTATGGCGGCATTCTGGTGCCGCACCAAGTTGGTTTTATGCCTGATTTCGACTTGTTGGACAGGTCTATTATATCGCGCTCAATCGCGTCGAAGACAAAATCAGCGTTGGAAGAGTTGCCAGGCGCGGCCTGGTCGTTCTACGCGGAAGGTTTCGATGTTGCCTTGGTCGGCCAAGGTGACATAACAGGTGCAACCATCGGGACCACCAAAGGCAATGTTGGTGCACTTCTTGCCAGTCAGTTCAACTTCAAGTAGCACATCGCCTTGGGGTGAGACTTTGGCGACAGTGCCCTTGCCCCAGCGGGTGATATAAAGATTGCCATCCATGTCACAGCGCATACCGTCCATGCCATAGTCGGCAAACTGGATGAGTAGCCGTTTGTTGCTGATCTCCCCGGTAGGTGAAAGATCGTAGGCCCAAACGTTGCGTTGAGCAGTTTCGTTTACATAGAGGGTGCGCTCATCCGGTGATACCTCGATGCCATTGGTGGTCCCCATTTGTGTCTCAAGCAGGGTAACTTTGCCATCTCGATCCACGCGCCATAGCTGCCCCCAGGAGCCGCCCCAGTTGGGGTCGCTGGCGAAGATGATGTCATTGGCGCTGATGGCAATGTCATTGGGTTGGTTCATGCCTGGCTCGTGTGCATAGACGCTGATGGCAGCATTGCGTTCTTGCAAGGAGGTGGCTTGGGCACATGCCTTCATGTCGACACGCAGCACGTTGTGGTTGGTGTAGTCGGCAATGTACATATCGCCACGACTATCAAAGCGGATGCCATTGCCGATGCTGCCGTTGGGCAATTCTAAAAAGACACTGGCTTCACCGCTTGGCGTCACCTTGCCAATCGTATGTTGGCGGGCATAGTTGACGGCATAGAGATTGCCATCTCGATCACAGGCTGGGCCTTCAACACCGTCGGTGAAACTGCCGGCAGGCGTGAACAGGCTGGCAACATAGAATGGGATGGTTGTGGACATATCGATCTCCTATGGTTTGTTCCCGAGGAACAGAGTAGGAATCAAGTGGAGGTATAGAGTGGGATCAAAAAATGGGCGCAGCGACATACGCCGCTACGCCCGATCAAAGCAGCATTACTGCCTGTCTTACTTGACCTCGAAGATGATTTCGACTTCAACTGCATAATCCGCTGGGATTTGCATGCCCACAGCACTGCGCGCATGACGACCTGCTTCGCCAAAGACTTCGAGCAAGAGATCGCTGCAACCGTGGATCACAGCAGGGGTGTTGGCGAAATCAGGGGCGACATTGACCATGCCCAACACCTTGACCACACGCACGACGTTGTCGAGGCTGCCTACGGCACTCTTGACGGCTTGGAGGCAGGCTAGACCGCAGAGGCGAGCGGCTTCGTAGCCTTGTTCGACGGTAAGGTCGCGGCCAACCTTGCCAATGATCTGCTTGTCGCCAAATTTAGAGGTTTGGCCGGAGGTGTAAACCAAGTTGCCAGTGCGGACTGCGCCCA
>CAMPHP010000401.1 GCA_946885925.1 uncultured Litorilinea sp. | reverse complement strand
ATCTCGTGCTTCTCAATGTGGATCGACGTATACTTGTCGTCCTGCACCAAGCGCTCCGAAACCAAAATCGCGTCTTCAAAGTTGCCACCTTCCCAACTCAGGTAGGCGACCACTACATTCTGACCCAGCGCCAATTCACCATTCTCTGTGCTGGAGCTATCCGCGAGGACATGCCCAGCCTCTACAATATCACCCTTAAAGACAGAAGGGCGTTGATCAATACAAGTGCTCTGATTGCTGCGGTTATACTTGCGCAAGTGGTAGACGCGGCGCGTACCATCACGCTCTTGCACCACAACTTCATCGCCAGTCACACTGACCACTTCGCCAGGGTTTCTGGCAACAATTACCTGACCGGAGTCGATAGCAGCCTGGAATTCCATCCCCGTGCCCACAACTGGCGCATCAGGTCGCACAAGCGGCACTGCTTGGCGTTGCATGTTGGAACCCATCAACGCGCGGTTCGCGTCGTCATGCTCCAAGAAGGGAATCAATGCCGCCGACACACCCACGATCTGCTTGGGTGAAACGTCCATATAGCGAATGCGGTTAGGCATCTCGAACAAGAAGGTTTCAGCACGTCGCGCCGAAGGCCGTTGATTCTGGAACTCACCCACTGCGTTCAAGAAGGACGATGCCTGGGCAATAGAGGCCTCTTCATCCTCATCCGCCGTCAGATAGACCACATCGCGGCTTGCATAGGGCTTCACCCGGATTTTGCGCCCGCCTTCTTTCTCGGCAAAGGCAACAATCTTCGTAGCCAAGGCGTCGTCCACGATTGTCCCGCGAGCAGCAATCACAGTGCCATCTTCGTCAGTCAAATCTTCATCCAACGTATGGCCCAGCAGATCATCAACTCTGGGTTCCACTTCAGTGAAGACCTTACGATATGGCGTCTCGATAAAGCCAAAGTCATTGACTCGGCCAAAACTTGCCATCGAGCCAATCAGACCGATGTTCGGGCCTTCCGGGGTCTCGATGGGGCAGATACGACCATAATGGCTAAAGTGTACGTCACGCACATCAAAGCCAGCACGTTCACGGCGCAGACCACCAGGCCCCAAGGCACTCAGACGGCGCTTGTGGGTCAATTCAGCCAGCGGGTTGGTCTGATCCATGAACTGGCTCAACTGGCTGCCGCCAAAGAATTCACGGGTCGCCGCCACCACAGGGCGAATGTTGATCAACCCCAAGGGCGTGACCTGCTCTGGGTCACGAATCGACATGCGCTCGCGTACCACACGCTCCATACGCAACAGACCGATACGCAGTTGATTCTGGATCAACTCGCCCACAGTCTTCACGCGGCGATTACCCAAGTGATCAATGTCATCGGGCCGCGCAGGACCATTGTTAATGTTAATCAGTCGCTTGATAACCGCCACCAAATCTTCATTGGTGAGAATGCGTGTTTCTAACGGCGTATTCAGGCTCAAGCGCCGGTTCAGCTTGTAGCGTCCCACCTTACCCAAGTCATAACGCCGCGGTGCAAAGAAAAGTCCCTGCAAGAAGCTATTGGCGTTGTCCAACGTCGGCGGGTCGCCTGGGCGTAATTTCTTATAAAACTCCAACAAAGCATCCTCAACACCCTTTTGGCTGTTGTTGGTAGGATTGCTGGTTGGGTCGCGTTCCAATGTGGATTCAATAAAGGGATGATCCAGATTGGTATCAGTATCCACAAAAAGCTCGCGGATTTCTTCATCTGTGCCAAAACCAACTGCGCGCAACAAGATCGTCACCGGCAGCTTGCGCTTGCGGTCGACCTTGACACTGATAATATCGCGCTTGCTGGTTTCAAACTCTAGCCAGGCACCACGGCTAGGAATCAACTTAGCGCCCGCCAAATCGCGACCAGTGGCGCGATCCTCTTCCACCGTGAAGTAGACACCTGGCGAACGAATCAACTGGCTAACGACAACGCGTTCACTACCGTTAATAATAAAGGTGGCAGATTCAGTCATCAGCGGGAAGTCACCCATAAAGACTTCCTGCTCACTGATTTCACCCGTGTCCCGGTTGACCAACTTCACCTTCACCCACAACGGCGCAGAAAAGGTGATATCGCGCTCCCGACATTCGTCTTCGGGATACTTTGGCTCACCAAAATAGAAGTCGCCAAAGTGCAGCTCTAGGTTCTTATTAAAACTAACGATGGGGGAAATCTCACTGAATAGTTCACTTAGCCCTTCGTTTTTGAACCACTCAAAACTGCGCAACTGCACCTCGGTCAGCCGAGGCAAATCCAAGATGGTTGGTGTACGCGCATAAGACTTACGCGTAGTTTGCGCACCACGGGTTGGCGAGTTAATACCATTCCAGGATAGGCTCATGTAGCACTCAGCTCCTTACACTACATCCTTATACTACAATTGACGTGGCCTGATTTGTATGAAAGCCGGATTTGATAAAAGACAGACGATGCCTAGTAACCCCAAACCGAGTAACACCAAACTGTGCCAATAATTCCCAGCCGATAGCTCCTAATAGACCGAGATACTTTAAAACCGGCAAAATTCACAACTGGCCTAAATAGTCAGTTGACCGGCAAATAGCAATAAGACACCAGGATAGATAGTTACTAACCAGCGACGCCGCTGCTTAAATCACTACCTACTACAGGTGTCTTTGATATTTCAAGGCTAGTTCGAGTTACAATTCCACAAAGGCTGCCGAAAAAGCGGCACTGCCATGTAGATAGCCAAAGCCCTATCTTTAAGATTGCAGGACGCCCATTTGGGATGCCATCCTCCAGTTGTCGGTCGCATTCCCATCCAGTCGCCTGACCTCCATACAGATACATCCTCCTGTCCCCACAACGCTGCTGTGGTTGCAACCACACCAGAAAGTGTTGCCAGGGGACGTTTCCAGGCCGACAAATAAGGGTATACAATACCCACTGCTCGGCCTTACATCTGCCACAACCCCACCAACCAACATCGGTCATTGAGATTGTCGCAAAAACCTCTGCGTTATGACTATACATATTTCACAACACATAGTATATAACATTATGACTACTTGTATAGTTTGAACGCGACTTATAACACTAGCATAGCTGTATGCGAATGTCAAATCCCAAAATCGAAAAACGTATGGATTCTGTAGGCGAGGTGTTTGTTGGCAGTCAGCGCTTCATGCCAGCAAACCAGCTAAAAGAAAACGATCAAACCAAAAGAAATCAACAAATTGGGTTCTATTGAAGTTGACGTAATTTTCGAGCAGAAATTACGTCAAGTTTTATTTTCTAATATCTCCCCATTGTTTGTGCCATATTCCCGCCCCGCTGTTCACTGTTCTATGCACAGCGGCGAGCCAGTATTCTACTCCATTCTTCTCCTGTAGGGCTGTAAGCTTGATCTCATTATCCCAAGTTGATATCCCAATTTTGCCCGATTTGTGGGTGGACACATTGCAAACTATCCACTATAATGTGGGACGTAATGGGGCAAAGTGGGGCATAATACCTAGAATCGGTCGAGTTGATCCGGCCATGGAGAGATAGTTCTCTATGAACCGCGCTGGCTTGGAATAATTTGGGATAATCGCAGCGCCCTACACCAACCGGCAGACAGTCAGCCAGCAAACGGGTAAAACAGCGTGTTCCTGGGTGAATTCAGTCACAGTCTCGATAGCAAAGGCCGGTTAACCATTCCGGCAAAATTTCGTGACCAACTCGCACCCGGTTTGGTCGTCACGCGCAGCCCACAGGATCGCTGCCTCTTGGTCATGCCCCAAGGCAAATGGGAGGATGTGGCAGAGAAGATCAGCGCATTGCCACTGGCAGATCCTCGCTCTGCCCTATTGCGTCGAGCCATCTTTAGCGCCGCCGAAGACTTCAAGCCAGATAAACAAGGTCGCATCTTAATCAGCCAACGGCTGCGGGATTATGCCCAGATTCAGGACGATATCATCATCGCCGGTGTCAACACCTTTATCGAACTCTGGCAGCCCCAATTGTGGGAAGAAAAAGTTCTGAAACAGTTGGAGAGTGGTGCCATTGACGGTGAGCTCTTTGCAGCCCTCAATGTCTGATCCCGTATCTATCTGATCCAGTATCTGATCCAATGTATGAGTCTGATCCAGTACCTGAAGACGAGAGTAGCCCCTCTGAGCAAGGGGCAGCAGATCTGGCCCAAGGTCACATTTCAGTATTGCTGGATGAGGTTTTAACGGGGCTGAACTTGCAGCCTGGTGCGACAGCGATTGATTGCACAGTGGGCGGTGGAGGACACACAGCGCACATTCTGGCACAAACCGCACCCACAGGCCGGGTGCTGGGGTTAGATGCCGACCCGGACGCAATTGCCAGAGTATCGGCTCGCTTTGCAGAAGAAATTGCAGCAGGTCGTCTGGTGCTAGTCCAATCGCCCTTTGAACAGGTGGCAAAGGTCGCGCAGCTTCACAATTTTGACCAGGTTGATGCCATTTTGTTGGACTTGGGGGTCAGCAGTTTCCAGTTGGATATTGCAGATCGAGGATTCTCGTTGATGCAGCCTGGGCCGCTGGATATGCGCTTTGACCCACAACAACCCACCAGTGCCGCCGACATTGTTAAC
>CAMPHP010000400.1 GCA_946885925.1 uncultured Litorilinea sp. | reverse complement strand
TGGTGCTGAATAAGGGTGCTGCTGATGCTGAGGATGTGACGGTGCAGTTTACCGATACGACTGGTGGGGATAATATGCCCATTGGCCCACAGCAGATACTCCCGATGATCCCATCTGGTGGCAGTGCTGTGGTCGAGGTGAGCTACACGACCGTGAATAAGCTTGGTAGCCGCAGTCTACGCGTCGTCATTGACCCCAATAACTTCATTGCCGAGGGGCGTGAGACGGATAATAGCGCGCTCTTGACCTTGCAAGTCAGCGCACCAGAACAGCCGAATTTGGTAGTCTCGGCAGGCAATATCAACTTTGACTCGTTGACCCCGGTTGCTGGCGACAATGTGACTGTGCGTGCCGTCATTCTCAATCACGGCGCACGTGAGGCACGCGATGTCGTAGTGCAGTTCATGGATGTCAGCGGGGGAAGCCAGTTGCCGATTGGTGCGCCGCAGACGTTGCCACGGATTGCTCCAGGTGGCGCGGCCACCGCGCAGATCAGCTTTGAGCCACCGCTCCCTGGCGAGTTGACGCTCCAGGTAGTGGCTGACCCGAACAACTTTATTGTCGAATCGAATGAGCAGGATAACCGGGCAACTAAGCCGCTGGTTATTTCGGCACCGCCCGCGCCAAATCTGGTGGCGCTGAGTAGCAACATTGAGTTTGTGCCGAGCGTGCCCCAAGATGGCAACTTGGTAACGATTCATGCCACGGTGCTCAACAATGGGACTGCGCTGGCAACCGATGTAGTCGTGCGTATTGAAGATGTAACTGACCCCGCGATGCCTGTTCTCATCGGCAAGCAGCGTTTGATCGATTCGCTGCCGGCTGGCGAGGAGGCTACGGTACAAGTAACCTTTGATACCACGGACAAGGCAGGTGAGCGTTCGATTCGCATGGTGGTTGACCCCACCAATCTTGTTGTCGAGAGTGACGAGAGTGACAATGAGGCGTTTGCCCAGCTTGTGGTTGCGCCGCCACCTGCGCCAAACTTGGTGGTGCGCGAGAGTAATGTGCGCTTTAGCCCGGTTGCGCCTTCTGCTGGACAAATTGTGACTATCACCGTGACCGTGCTGAACGAAGGCCAACGCAATGCCAACCGGGTGGAAGTGCAGGTGCTCGATGTAACCAATGGCATCTCTGTGCCTGTCGGTAGCATCCAGATCATCGGCGGCATCCCCAGCGGTGGGTCAGGTATGGCGCAAGTACTCTATGATACGACTGGGCTGGAGGGTGAGCGCACGATTCAGGTCGTGGTTGATCCTGCCAATCTGATTGTTGAGGGCGCGGAAGACGATAACCAGGTGGAACTGACGCTCACGGTAGGCCCACCTGTGGATGAGCCAAGCGTGCAGCCCAATTTGGTCATGACGAGTTCAAGCGTCGTCTATACACCTACCACACCGATGCCCGGCGACATCGTAACGTTGACCGTAAGCGTCTATAACAATGGCGGTAGCGCTGCCAACGGTGTTGTTGTGCGTGTCATGGACGTAACTGGTGATACACCAACCCAGGTTGGCGACGACGTAATCATTCCCTCTATTGCGGTAAGTGACAGCATGTCGGTGACGCTGCCCTATGACACGACTGGTATGGAGGAAGGCAACCGTACGCTGACTGCGTCGGCTGACCCCGATAATGTCATCACCGAGAGCAACGAAAATGACAATACATCAACGGTGACGATTCCATTGGGTACAGGTGGGGGTGAACCGACAACAACGCCCGAACCAACAGAAACTGGTGGGCCGACAGCATCCCCTGAGCCAACAGAGCCTGGTGAGCCAACCGCATCCCCTGAACCAACAGAGCCTGGTGAGCCGACAACAACGCCTGAACCAACGGAACCTGGTGAACCAACGGCAACTGCTGGGCCAACAGAAACTGGTGAACCATCAGTAACGCCTGAACCAACAGCATCCGGTGCACCAACAGCAACCCCTGAGCCGACAACAATGGAAGGCGCGACGGCTACACCCAATGCAGCTGATCCGCGTGCTGAACTACCGGCACCGGGGCTTGAGGTACAGATGGCGGAAGATCTGAACAAGCGTGATGATGTAAGCTCGCCGTAACGATGTCGTACTATTCAACTACAAAAAACGGGTGACCTTGACAAGTGAGGTCGCCCGTTTTTTGTTTGGTGGGGAACTGTTTTGCCCTAAGGGATGTTATTTGCAGTGGCTGTTGCGCTAACCGCTTATGGCCCATCGCGCGCAAGCTATCCTTTACTAAACAGTTGTTACACGGCGAGACCTTCACAATGATCTTGGCTAAACGCATTTTTGTCAGAATATCCGTTGCACTTGTTTTGATGCTGCTTTTGCTTGGAGCCTATTTCTACTTTCCCTGGCGCATACCGCCAGCAAATTCCTTTGAAGTGGTTGCCCACCGAGGCGTACATCAAACATTTCCTTTGGA
Organism: uncultured Litorilinea sp.; assembly: GCA_946885925.1. The sequence continues at coordinate 2,146 of CAMPHP010000400.1, read as the reverse complement.
GAATCTTGAAAACGATACGTGTACCGGCAAGCTGATTTATCCTCCATCACATTCACTGCTCGAGAATACCCTGCCCTCAATGGAGGAAGCCTTTGCCAAGGGCGCAGACGTTGTTGAACTCGATATTCACCGTACCGCCGACGATCATCTGGTTGTTTTTCATGATTGGGAGCTTTCGTGTCGTACCGATGGTACAGGTGTGACCAACGAGCAGACGCTTGCATATTTGAAGAGTCTTGATATTGGCTATGGCTATACAGCAGATGGCGGCATGACATTTCCGCTGCGCGGTCAAGGTGTAGGGATGATGCCAACTTTGGTGGAGGTGCTCGCGGCCTTTCCCGACCAACACTTTGTGATTAACAACAAGGACGGGGGAACCGAAACGCTAGCATTGCTGAGTGACTTCCTGAAAACGCTTCCGGCAGAACAACGTGCTAGATTGTCTTATTGGGGTGTACAGTATTCCGTTCTCCGGCAAGAGGTGCCAGAGGTGAAAGCGTACCTGTTCACTTCCGAGATGATAAAAGCTTGTCTGGGGGATTACCTGTTCCGCATGTTGGCGAGTGGAAGCCTCTCCCCCAAATGTGGCGAGCATGCGATTGCCATACCCTACCGGCTGCTCAACCGTGTTCCAGGCTGGCCCAATTTGATTCTGGCAAGAGCACACCAAGCAGGGGCAAAAGTCTATGTCATAGACATCGACACGGAGGAGCAACTGCGAGAGGTCGAGCATTTACCGCTGGATGGGATTCAGACGAACCGGATTGAGATCATCGGCCCTCTGTTGGCTGGCAAGGAGTAGCTTGTCTCCTCCATTACCTATATTTCTCCCCGCGTTGTTCCCTTTGGGAACACACCGATCTGTCACCGTAACCTCAGAGAGATTGCGCCCAGAGGCGGGAGCCCTCTGAGCGCGGTTCTGTCGGGTGCCCCCAGGGCGCGTAGGAGTCTCTCTGCAGCGCAGCATGACAGAAGCCGTGGTAACTTGAGCTAAGTTAGCACCACATTTCTATCCAAACAACGTCCCCTCGACCTGCACTAAGTAAGAGTCATAGGGAATGTCTTTGCTGCTTTGCACGCTAAAGGTTGCCGTGGCACCCGGCGCTAGCGTGCTCGCGCTTGCGCGTCCTCTAATTACATCCACCACGGCCCCGTCCTCATCATAAAAGGTCGCTACAACCACCAGATTACGTAAGTCGGTGCGATGGTCGTTGCGAATATCCCCCGTGATCTCGAGCCCGTTTTCCTGCTTTACCTCTTCGCTCGTGATCGTGGCACGGTCATAGGTGCCAATAGTGAGTTCATCCCAGCGCACACTCAACTCATAGCTCTCAACGGTCGAAGGAGCATTCGCCAATTGGAGCTTAAAGGGATTAGCCTGGGTGGGCAGCGTTTGAGGCAGGAGCGCAGGTGCTTCGGTTGCGCCGACGAGTTTTCCAGAGGCGTCGTAGAAAGTCGCAATAATCGTTAGACCATAGACGGGCGTACCACTCCCATTGATAGCCTCGCCTACCACATAGAGCGTGCTGCCTTCAATGTAACTGCGATGCGTGCCCAAGAAAAGGGTGCTGGGCAGCGATGTCGGCGTAGGCGATGGGCCGGGAGTCGGTGTCGCTGACGGTGTTTGCGTTACACTAGGCACAGGGGACGGCGTCCGCGTGGCAGTAGGCGACATAGTGGGTAAAGGCGTTCCATCAGATGTCGCGGTAGGTGTAGGCGTCTCACCTGGTGTTGAGATCGGCGATGGTGTCGGTTGTACTGTGCCGGTCGGAATAGCCGTCTCTGTCGGCACTACAGTACCCGTGGGCACAACGGTTCCCGTTGGGATAGTTGTCTCTGTTGGCACCACTGTTTCCGTGGGTACAACTGTACCTGTCGGAATCACTGTCTCCGTAGGCACAACGGTTCCTGTTGGAATGGCTGTCACTGTCGGCTCGATGGTTCCAGTTGGCACTGTTGTTTCTGTGGGTTCTACCGTACCCGTTGGGATAACTGTTTCCGTAGGCTCAACCGTGCCTGTTGGAACCGTAGTTTCTGTGGGGACAATCGTATCTGTCGGGATAACCGTCTCTGTTGGTTCGATGGTTCCTGTTGGCACCGCGGTCTCTGTAGGCTCGACTGTACCTGTGGGAATTGTGGTTTC
>CAMPHP010000399.1 GCA_946885925.1 uncultured Litorilinea sp. | reverse complement strand
CGCCACCAAATCAAACGTATTATCACCAAAGGGTAGCGCATCACCCGCCCCCTGGCAGACACGAAGGGCGCGTGCATGGGCCACAGCCAGCGGTCGTGAGAGATAATCCAGCCCGATTACTTGGCCGTAATGGGCCAGATGATGCGCCATGTTGCCTGCACCACTACCAATATCCAGCACCTGTCGCCTTTGTCCGGCGGGTGGCTCTCCCATCTCAGCATCCAAATACTTGAGAATCGCACGCGTCCGCCCAGCAAACCACGCATGACGATCTTCCGCCAGCACAGCCAACGCTGGGGTGCTATGATGATTCATGTTGCGATTCGTATTGCTCATACCGTCTCCGTCGTATTTCCGGCAACCTTTGCACACTGCACGGCCTCTACCGCCACAGCATTTGCAAAGGAAAAGTTATCATACACTCTCTACAACTATCTGCTCTTGACCAAAAATATCTGTCACCCGCACTGCAATCTGGGCAGGAGACTCGGACACCTGCACCAAATAGCGTCCTTGCACAACTTCCCGCCGTTTGCGCGGCAAATCCATCACCAACGGACGCAACACCATGCCATTATAGGCCGGGTCAATGTCGATAGCATCCACCAACGCCCGCCAGTCGGGTGCAGTATGGGCACGCGGGCGGCGACGCGCAGCATGGACAGGTGCCTGATAATCCAGCACTTCGACCTGCGCGGTCTGGGCATCGAGCCGTGTACAGACCACTTTAAGTTCACCTCCCGCGCTTGCTCCTGGCACTGGAGCATTGTCCAGATGATAAAGCGCAAAGCCAGGGCCTGTTGTATCCTGCACAATGCGCTGGAGCCGCCGCCGCACGGTTTGCAGAGCGCCATATCCTATGTCACAGCCAATCCAGCGCCGCCCCAGTTTATGCGCCACCGCTGCCGTTGTACCGGAACCCAAAAAGCAGTCCAATACCAGGTCACCGGGACGCGTGGACGATTGAATAATGCGCTTGAGCAACGCCTCGGTTTTCTGCGTAGGATACCCCACATCTTCCCCCGGAGTCGTGCCCAGTCCTGGAATATCCTCCCACAGATTATCTACCGCTCGCTCCACGGCAAAGCGATCTCGCCCAACCCGCGTTAAATAATACTTAACGCCAATATTGCCCCCATTCGAGCAGGTAACGCGCTGGGCGGCTTCATCGATCACAATCTCGCCGCCATAGGGCGCATAGAGCCGCCCCTCATCATGAAGCTCTTTGAGTTTGGCAAAGGAGTAAGTACCGGGGTCTGACGTGCGAAAAAAGCCCCGCTCATCCTCCATAAACTGTGCAGCAGCCTCGGCGCGGCTAAAGATCAGCCGCTTCTTTTGCGGGTGCCAATAGGTAGGGGCTGTCCGATTCTTGGCGAATACCTCAAGGTAGTGGGTGCTGTAGGGGAAAAAGAAGGCGTCAACCTTGGCTCCACGCGCCACTTGGCTGCGCCATGCAATCGTATTGAGATAATTCTCCTCGCCAAAGACTTCTTCCAGCAATAGACGCAGCCGGTGCGCCTGGCGATAGTCACAATGCAGCCAAATGCAACCATCCTCCGCCAGCAGATCACGCAGCAAGAAAAGCCGCTCATAGATAAATTGGAGATAACTATCACCACTCCACGAATCACGGTACTGCACCGTCTCGCCAAGTAGATGGGGCTGGTCATGGCGCAGCCGTACCTTGCGCGTATAATCTAAACCACTGTCAAAAGGGGGGTCAATATAGATGAGCTTCGCCTTGCCCCGCCAACCGTGTGCGAGCAGATGAGCCAACACCGCCTGGTTGTCGCCATAATAGAGCAGGTTTGGCCCTGGCTGGTCGGATGCGACAGGCGGCAGCGTGGGTCGCGGCATCAGCCAGAGCAGGGGCAACTGTGCGCGGGGATCGACAACCTCCACCAAGCGCGCCGGTTGGACTGGCACGGGATCCGGTGGCTTTTTGCCTTCCCATGTCAGCATAGCGCGCCCCGCCGCGGGCATATGGGGTATGCTACTTGGCGTGCCAGAATCAGTGACAGCGTGGTTGTCGATCACAATGATCAGTCACAAGAGGTCATTAACGGCGTATGAAATAATATGGATAAATAGGTCGTTGGTGGCGGTAACACCAATGTTCGCGGTGAGTCGGCGCATAGGAGCCAATCCACTCTGCCAGAGCAGGATCATGCGGCATAAACGCACCATGCTGCTCTACCAGATAGCGCACCAACTCGCCATATTCCTCCACATCACTCTTGAAGTGAAGCAATCCCCCGCTACGCAGCTTTGCCGCCAGCAAATCCACAAAAGGGGGCGAAAAGAGCCGCTTGACATGATGTTGCGGCTTCCACCACGGGTCGGGGAACAAAACATGCACAGCATCAAGCCGCCCATCTTCCACCACCCGCGGCAGCGCAAAACGCACATCATCATCGCTAACCCACAGATTGTCCAGCCCATAGCGTGCAATGCGCTGGAGAAATAGCCGGGTCGCCTTATTCTTGGTCTCAAATCCCACCAACAGTCGATCCGGGTGGCGCTGGGCACGGTCAAGCAAAAAGTCGCCGCGGCCAAAGCCGATCTCCACCTCTATCGGGCGCTCACTTGCCAGCAATTCACTCAAAGTTGCGCCATTCTTGCCCCGCGTGTCCTCCATCGCCAATACGCGGAAGAAGGGCTGATCCACTCCCCACTCTGGCAGCAGGTGCGAGTTGGGGCGTAAGCGCGGGTCGCCGCCAATCAACCCTTTGCCCGCTGCCCAATCCGCATAGGCTTGTTGACGTGCCTCCTCGCTCAACTCTTCCCAAGTAAAGTCCATACGCCCCTGGGAAAACGAGGTGGCATGATAATCAAGACGTGGCGGCTCAGGATTCATAACGCTATCCATTACATACCCAACTTACGAGCGAGAGTCTCTTTGACCACGCGCGCATCGGCCTTCAAATAGACCGGCGGATTCGCGTGTTCGCTCTCCACCTCGGCCAGCGTACCCTCGTGATAGCCCACCTTAAAGCCGGTGAACTTCAGCCCATGCGCGGTCGAGATGACTACCACCCGGTCGGATGATTGGATCTCGTCCCGTTGGATCAATTTGAACAAAACTGCCAACGCCACACCTGTATGCGGTCAGGCGTACATCCCCGTCCGGTCAGCCAGCGCCGCGGCATTTGCCAATTCATGCTCTGTCGCTTGTTCGACAATGCCATTTGTCTCGCGTACCGCCTGCACTGCCTTCTCATAGCTGACAGGATCACCGATTTGAATGGCAGAGGCCAGTGTCTTCTCTGCGGCAATCGAGCTCTTTTCCGCAAAATTGTTGCGATAGCTCAAGTAGAACGGATTGGCCTTGCCAGCTTGCGCTGCAACCAAACGAGGCATCTTGTTCGTAATACCCAAGTCCATCAACAATTTGAGTCCCTTATAGAGCGCGCTGATGTTGCCCAGGTTGCCTACCGGAATAATGATCCAATCAGGCACCTCCCAATCAAACTGGCGCACAATCTCAATCGCAACCGTCTTTTGCCCCTCGATGCGGATGCTGTTCATCGAGTTTGCCAGGTAAATCGAGTTGTCCTGGGTCACTTCCTGCACAATCCGCATACAACCATCAAAATCAGTATCCAGTGCCAACACATGCGCGCCATTCGCAACCGGCTGCACCAATTGCGCGGTGCTGACCTTGCCCGCGGGGAGGAAGATAATAGCGGGGATGCCTGCGGCTGCGGCATATGCAGCAAGGGCAGCACTCGTATCGCCCGTGCTAGCAGCAGCTACCGCCTGTACCGGGCTGCCATCCGTGATCATCTGCTTCACGACGCTGGTCAGCACCGTCATGCCCAAATCTTTGAAGCTACCTGTGTGGCTGTTGCCACAGAGCTTTACCCAGAGGTCCGGCACACCCAATTGCTTGCCGAGGCGTTCTGCCCAATATAAATTGCTATTGCCCTCATACATGCTGACGACATTCTCATCGCGCAAGTCAGGTACCACCCACTCGCGCATTCCCCATACGCCACTGCCATAGGGCCAGCGCGTTGTCCCCACGCGACTATCAATCAACTGTTGCCACTCTGCCGCGCGCTTAGCCTGCAATGGCTCCAACTCATGGTGCACTTCCAACAGCCCACCACACGTAGGGCAGGTATAAATCACCTCATAGAGCGAGTACTCACCGGGACAGCCACGAAAGCAGCGGAAATAGGCCCGGTAAGGTTGAGTATTGTGTGCAGGATGGAGTTGAGCAGAATTAACGAGCATAAATGCAGACCCTTATAAAGAAAACAATGAAATCGGCGCGGCTAAATGGTAAAAAGTATACCTTTATCTTACGAGCATTGACTTGCTTTTCCAAATCACTGCCTGACCTCACGGCGTCGCCGTTGATCCAACCTATATGCTTATCGGGTACACCTTCCTCCAAGCCACCCAAAGGATTCCCAGCTTCGAGGAAGATCCTACTAGCGTGATCCACCAGAACTCCCGCTACTTACCTCAAGTTGCCGCCTTGGATCGCGTACTTTGGATCGCGTACTCTTTGGATCGTGCTCTGGCGATCTTCCGCTGCGGGGAATTCAGTACGCCTGTC
>CAMPHP010000398.1 GCA_946885925.1 uncultured Litorilinea sp. | reverse complement strand
TCTTGCGTTCCCAACCTGGCCCGCGTGCGGTAAGTGTTCCACCCAACGCCAAAACCACCGCAGGCAGTTCCGCCGCAGGGTCAGCGTGAGCCAGGCTGCCCCCAATCGTCCCCCGGTTGCGAATCTGCACATGGGCAATAAGGGGCATGGCAGCATGGAGCAGTGGCGCGTGCTCTGCGACCAACCGCGATTGCTCGACCGCACGCTGCCGGGTCATCGCCCCAATCCGCACACCTCCCGCGGGGGTTGGCTCAATATAACCCAGTTCTGGAATCCGGTTGAGGTCAATCAACACACCCGGTTGTGCCAGCCGAAAGTTCATGGTCGGGATCAGGCTTTGGCCCCCTGCCAACAACTTGGCTTCGTAACCATATTGTGACAGTGCATCCAGAGCCTCATCCAGGGTCGTAGGTGCAAGATAGCGAAATGGCGCTGGCTTCATGCCGCAAGAATCCCCTTTACGTGTCTCAGCCTATACTTCTTATGCTTCAAGTTACTCTTCAAGTTACTCTTCAAGGAATGCTACAGCACGGCAAAATGCAGCTTCCCCTCCCTTAAACTTCCACGGGAAGCAACCGATTGTCATGCGCCGGTTCTGTAACTCTGGAGCGCCAATGTCGCCTCCCATGTTTTCGATATGCACACAGTTGTGTGGGAAGAGCGCGTTATGCGTAAGTTGATACGCCGAATCGGGAAAAAGAACATCAATCTGGTCTGCACCAAACTTTTCCTCACACTGAGCACGTACCTTCTGCCACTGCTCCAACGCACCGCGGCCCAAGAATCGGCCAATCGGTAAATTCATGGGGTGGTCAGTTGAGATCATATCCACGCCCCACAACTTGACCTTCTTCTCAATCAGCCAAGGCACAATGTCATAGTGCGGGCCTGGATGGCGCAGAATATACTTCTCCTCATCTGGCGTAGCCCCAAAGTTGGCATATTCGTGCCAGCCAGTGTGCAAGATCAAGATATCCCCTTCGCGCACTTCCACCCGATCCTCAATGTCCTTGGGGGTGAAGATGTCTAGCTCGCCCAAGTGGGTCAGGTCAACAATCACCCCATCCCCATACAGCCATTCCAGCGGCAATTGGTCAATTGTCAAGCCTGCTGTGACAAAGTGGCGAGGCGCGTCCAGATGCGTCCCCATGTGGTTCGAGGACATAATATACTGCGCGTTGACCCCATGCTCTGACTTGCGCTTAATATACTTTACCTCAAAAGGCGGATAAAAGGGCCATGACGGTGCATCTTGATTCAGTGGTTGTGACAAGTCATACAGCTTCATACTCGGCTCCTCCGACATTTTTGGGCAACAAGTGGGAATGATGGACGGTCACAGGCGGCCGCCCGTGAGGCACTATCAAGTAATCAACCAGTTCCAAAGCCATAATGCTCGGCAAAGGCCACCAGCGCTTCCTCGAAAATCGCCAGCGGGGGGCGCACCAACCCTGCCCCAATCTGCCCTACGCCAGCATTTTTATGGGCAATCCCCGTATTCACGCGTGGTGTGATTCCTGTCTCCACGACCTTTCGCAAGTCAATCCCTGTGGGCGTGCCGCGAAAATCCAAGGCGGGAATGGTGAAGGATTTATGCTCAGCATAGGTGATCTCATACATCTCCATCGTGGCATCAATCGCATCTTTGGGCTTGCCACTGACAAAGGTCACAATGGCCGGAGCCGCAGCCATCGCAAACGCACCAATGCCCGCTGTCTCGGTAATCGTGCTATCCCCAATATCCGGATTGGCATCACTCGACTGAAAGCCGGAGAAATAGAGACCATCTGGCACTTGCGCCGGGGCAGTAAACCAGCGCCCACCCAACCCGCTGACACGAATGCCGAAGTCTGTGCCATTGCGTGCCATCGTGCTGACAATTGTACTGCCCTCAATTCCAGCAGCGGCATCACACATCGCCTTGCACCCCGCCATCACTGGATTGAGTACCGCCAGCGCATTGTCGCCGAGGGCTTGCAGGATGGTTGCCGCGCTCTCGCCATCAGGTGCATTGCGCACAATGTGCGGGGCAAGCAGTTTAGTATAGAGCAGCGAAGCGGCCTTGTTGCGGTTATGCCCTTCGTCGCCCATGTGCAGCGCCTCAGCCAAAATCGCCCGCACATCTATGCCGCCACTCGCAGTAATTGCCTTACCCAAGATGGGAGCCATCACCTCATGCATCCAGCGCAGCCGATCTTGCACATCCTGTTGGTAGGCCCCATAGCGCAAAACCTTGCCATACCCCTCATTAAGATTGGAGAATGCGCGGTTGCCGTGGGTGAGATTCTCCACGATATAGACAGCCATTGATGGCGAGGTCACACCAGCCATCGGCCCTACGGCCCCATATTCATGGCAAGGCGCAAAATCAATTTTGCCAGAGGTTGCCAATGCTTCAGCCTCCTCTGCAGTCGTCGCTTTGCCCTCAAAAATCAGCGCGCCGATGATCGCGCCGCGCAATGGCCCCGACATGCGCTCCCATTGTATCGGTGGCCCTGCATGCAGAATGAGATTGTCGCGCAGTCCAGGGATTACATCGCGCGCCATGCCCAACCCAACCAGCACCGGACGCGCTTCCATCATGCGCGTCGTCGCTTCTTGATTTGCGGCCTCGATATCTACGCTCATGCTCATTTACTTGTCTGAATAGGCTCGTGATTGCATCCAATCCACAAGCCAGAGGATTCAAGTAGGGGGTATTACGAACGTTGCTTCATGCGGGCCAGGATGCCCATTAACTTCTCATTCCCACCCGCAGGGGGACGCCAATCTACATGCGTGACACGAGCACCTTGGACGGCAATGCTCGTGGCGAAGGAATCCAACCCTACATTGATGGCAACCAACGGTGACTGAAGTGTTTCTAGCGGAACGGGTGGGAGTACCGAATTTGCACCCAGTGAGGCAATAAGCTCACCCGCAGCCCGCACAGCCTGGGCATGGTGCGTTGTCACCTGTGCGCCCGCATCGCGCAGCCGTACCAACTGGCTATCCAAATCCTGCGGATCATCCTCGGTGCCAATCACAGCGACAATCACCTCTAGGCGGCGTCCGGCAGCATGAGCCGTCTCCCGTGCCTGGGCAATTGCGGGCGCAACCTCGGACGCCGGATCTTCATGCGCGCCATAGCCCAGCACAACATCCAGCAAAATCACGGCGGTCTCCGGGTCTGCTGCCTCTTGCTCAAGCCGCCGCATACGCAATTCGTTGTCCATCATGGGATGCAACCGTCCCACCGTAAACTCATCTTCACCCAGGTCAACAATGCTATGACCTTGGCTAACTGTCGCCTTGGCTAAACGGAGATGCTTTTGCAGTGGCGCATTTGAGTAAACATCAGGCAAGAGATCACGCAGGATCAACTGCGCTTCATAGGCGAGGGTGCCGCCAGAATAGAGACCCCGCAAGTAGCGCTGGCTTGGCGCAAAGCCCGCAGGTCGCTTCTGCTCTTCCGTCCCATTCACTTGTGATGCTAATCGAACAGCTAACTCAGCCGCAGCATCCAACGTGGGTACAAAGTGGAGATTGCCTGACTCTGCCACCATAAGCGATGATGGCGCTTGATAGCCGATAAAATTGACCACGACAGGCTTATGGCTGGCACGCGCCATGGCAAGCAATTGCGTGGCAATCTCTGGCGCAGGCGGCTTCGAAATCAGCACCACGACAGAAGTCTCCGGGTCGCGCAACAACAAGTTCAAACTTTGCTGTGCGGTCAAGGCACCAACAGCTTGGCTGAGATCGCGGCCTCCTGTGCCAAGTGCATGGGTAATACCAGCACCCAATTGGTGAATTCGCGATGAGACCAGTTGCAAGCCCGTTCCCGATGCCCCTATCAGCCCGATATTGCCCCGCTGCACAGCATTGGCAAACCCTAAACCAACACCGTTAATAATCGCCGTGCCACAATCGGGTCCCATCACCAACAGGCCACGTGCCGCCGCCTCGCGCTTGAGTGCAACTTCATCCTCCACGCTCACATTGTCGCTGTAGAGCAGAACGTGGCGGCCTAGTTCCAATGCCTCGCGTGCCACACCTGTGGCATAGCGTCCTGGGGTGGAAATCAGCACCCACTGGGCATCTGGCGCAAGCTGTACTGCGGCAGCAAGGGTCTTCGGACGATAGGCCACGTCATTATCGCTCGTTCGCCGCCGCCGCAACAAGACATCCACCTGTGCCAATGCCGCAGCGGCGGACTCATCGCTCTTTCCCCGCACCACTAAGATCAGATCGTCAGCCCTGGCTTGCGCTGCCTCGTCGCTTAGAAGATTGCTCTGCGCCAAGAGTTCTTTGTTGGCAGGCACGCCCATCACTGCCCCGGCATCCTCGATACCCTCGAGCTTTGTCAGGCCGCGCTGAAGTTGCATCAGCACGACTGAATCGTAATAGGCCCCCCGTCGAATTTCAGTTCGTATGCTTGTCATTCAGTTTTGTCAATGATTGCCATCTCTCTAATTCGACCGATTATACCTACATCCTTTTCTTTACGCCAACCGTTTTTCAGCAGCCCGCCTAGCCTCTTTTAGAAACCTGGACAGCCTATTTTCTCAAATTGTGCGCGTCCCTTC